>JBNMNI010000132.1:0-4863 GCA_051275375.1 Maricaulis sp.
CCGGGGCCAGGAGAATGGTCTCAATGACCGTGGCGCCCGCATCGTCGGTCAGCGGCTGACCGTCGTGAGCGATTTCGTGGCCAGCCGTGGCCGGGTGCATCTCGATGATACCGAATGGGGCGCCCAGACGCTCGACGGGTCCGATCCCGTGCGCGGCAGCCAGGTGATTGTCGATGAGGTACGCGGTGTGGTTCTGATTGTTCACCCGGCCTGACGCCAGGGGGGCGGATCAGCGCTTCGGCGCCCGCGCCTCGGTCAGGCCCTGGCGTGCCAGCTCGTCGGCGCGCTCATTGCCCGCATCACCGGTATGGCCGCGCACCCAGCGCCATTCGATCTTGTGATTGCCTGTCAGGGCTTCGAGGCGCTGCCACAGATCGACATTCTTGACCGGCTTGCGGTCGGCCGTCTTCCAGTCGCGCTTCTTCCAGCCATGGATCCATTTGGTGATGCCGTCGCGCAGATAGCTGCTATCGGTGATCAGGATGATGTCGTGATGATTGCGCTTCATCGCTTCGAGCGCCTGGATCGCGGCCATCATTTCCATGCGGTTATTGGTCGTGTCGGCCTCGCCGCCGCAGATTTCCTTGCGGTGGCCATTCCATTCCAGGATCGCGCCCCAGCCGCCCGGGCCGGGATTGCCCGAACAGGCGCCATCGGTGTGGATCGTCACAATGCTCGCTCCGGCGCTCATTTCGGGTATTTCCGCCCCATCTCCTCGAGACCCGCAGCGACGAGCTCTTCGAGAACATCCAGGTCCACATCGGCCAGCTTGGTGATGTAGAGGCAGGCCTTGCCGTCCTTGAACTTGCCGAGCCGGTCGAGAATGAGGCTGAACTTGTCATAGCCGGGCATCACATAAACGACGAGGCCCGATTTGCGCGGTGAAAAGCCTGTGCGCAGGGAATCGCCCTCGCGGCCGCTGGCATATTGGTAATGATACGCACCGAAGCCGATGATGGTCTCGCCCCACATGCGCGGTTCTTGACCGGTCAGCCGGCGCATCATGTCGAGCAGGACCAGCGCGTCGGCGCGGCGTACAGGATGTTCGATCGCGGCGATAAAGGCGTGTGGATCGATCTCGGCCGCTTCGGTCTGGATGTCGGAGTCTGTCATCGGATTTAAGCCACCACGCGCGGAAGTTTGAAAATAACATCTTCGTCGGTGACGCGGATATCCTTCTGGACCACCACATACCGCTCGCGAAAGGCCGCGATCAAGCCCTCGACCAGATCTTCCGGTGCAGAAGCGCCGGCGGTGATGCCGACGGTGCTGATCGGGCCGATCGCCGCCCAGTCGACATCCTCGGCGCTGGAGATCAATTGCGAGCGCTGTGCCCCGGCACGCTTGGCGACCTCCACCAGGCGGACCGAATTGGATGAGTTGGGTGCGCCGATCACGAAGACGATGTCGCATTGGGGTGCCAGCGCCTTGACGGCGGCCTGGCGATTGGTCGTCGCATAGCAGATATCTTCCTTGTGCGGCGCCTCGATCTGCGGGAAGCGCGCCTGCAATGCTGCGACAATGTCGGAGGTGTCGTCGACCGACAGGGTGGTCTGGGTCACAAAGGCGAGCCGGGAGGGATCGTGCGGGACAAAACTCCTGGCGTCCTCGACCGTCTCGATCAGCGTGATCGCCCCGTCGGGCAATTGCCCCATCGTGCCGACGACCTCGGGGTGGCCGGCATGGCCGATCAACACGATTTCGCGCTCGGTGGCGTGGTGGCGCTGGGCCTCGACATGGACTTTCGACACCAGCGGGCAGGTGGCATCGACATAGATCAGATTGCGCCGCGCCGCCTCTTCGGGCACTTGTTTCGGCACGCCATGGGCGGAAAACACTACCGGCCGGTCGTCCGGGCACTGGTCGAGCTCCTCGACGAAGACAGCGCCGAGCGCCTCCAGCCGTTCGACCACATGGCGGTTGTGCACGATTTCGTGGCGGACATAGACCGGGGCGCCGAAACGTTCCAGAGCGCGCTCGACGATCTGGATTGCGCGGTCGACGCCGGCGCAGAATCCGCGCGGTGCAGCCAGTAGGACAGTCAGGTGTGGGCGCTCGCCGTTCATTGGTCTCAGTTCTCCATCAGCGTTACCGTTGCGCACGCCTCGCGCGCATCGTATGACCGTCCTAACAAACAGGCTTGGCGCTATCCAGAGGCCGGGCGGGTATTCAAGTCAGGTAGTGCACAATGCGTTCTTTTGCCATCCTTGCCGCAGCAGCCTTCATGCTCACCGGCTGCCAGACCGTCGCCAATGTCTTCGACGATCCCGAGCCGAATATCGGCCCGTGCCCGTCGGCGCTCTCCCTGTATGATGCCCACCGCATCGTCGAGATCGAAGGGGGCGAGGTGCTCTACCAGAATATCGGCTTTACCGGCGAAATTCTCGGTGTCCGCTCCCTGTGCAGCTATTCTGGTGATCGCCCGATCGTCGCCAATCTCGAACTCGACATGGCATTCGGCCGCGGGCCGGCAGCGCGCGGCGACAGCCACACCTACGAATATTTTGTCGCCGTCACCCGGCGCGACATCGCCGTGATCGAAAAGCAGGTCTTTCCGGTCACGGTTCGGTTCCGCGCCGGCGAGGATCGCGTCTACCTGACCGAGACGATTGATGCGATCTCGATCCCGCGGGCCACGGAAGGAACTTCGGGCATCAATTTCGAGATCCTCGCCGGCTTCGAGCTGACCGCGGAACAACTCGCCTTCAATCGCAGCGGCCAACGCTTCCGCGTGGGTGCCGGCCAGGACTGATTTCATGCCTTCAATTGCCGACCAGCTCAGTGCGAAACTGGGCGACGCGTTCGCTTCTCTCCAGCTGCCGCGCGAGCTGGGCCGTGCCACGCCCTCGACCAAATCGGGCACAGCGCCCTTCCAGTGCAATGGCGCCATGCCGGCGGCCAAGCTGGCCAAGAGCAATCCGCGCGAGCTGGCACAGAAGATCGTTGACGCTCTCGCCGGCGATCCGCTGATCGCATCGGCCGAGATTGCCGGACCCGGCTTCATCAATCTGACCCCGGCTCAGAGCACCTATGATGCGCGCGCCGCCGAGATCGCCGCCGATGCGCGTGCCGGTGCGCCGGTGACGGCGATGCCCCGCAAGGTGCTGATCGATTTTGGCGGTCCGAATGTCGCCAAGCCGATGCATGTTGGCCATCTGCGCTCATCGGTGCTCGGCGACAGCCTGCAGCGCCTGTTTCGCTTTCGCGGCGACACGGTGCTTTCCGACATCCATCTCGGCGATTGGGGCCTGCAAATGGGCCATCTCATCACCGAATTGCGCGAAGAACAGCCCGATCTTCCCTATTTCGACGCCAGCTTTGCCGGTCCCTATCCGGCAGAGCCGCCGGTCGATATTGACGATCTGGCGCGTCTCTATCCGCTGGCCTCGCAGAAGGCCAAGGCGGATGCCGACCGGCTTGAGCTGTCGCGCACCGCGACCGCGGAATTGCAGGCCGGCCGTCCCGGCTATCGGGCATTGCTGGCGCATTTCATCTCGGTGTCGATCGCGGCGCTGAAACAGGATTTTGATGCACTCGGCGTGCATTTCGACCTGTGGAAGGGTGAGAGCGATGTCGATCCGCTCATCCCCGCCATGGTCGAGGATTTCAAACAGCGCGGCATTGCCGAGCTCAGCGATGGCGCCTGGGTGATCCATATCGCCCAAGCGGACGACAAGAAGGAATTGCCGCCGCTGATTCTCGTCACTTCCGGCGGTGCCTCGCTCTATGGCACTACCGATCTGGCGACGATTCTCGACCGCAAGGCGGCTTTCGGGCCCGATCTGACGCTTTATGTCGTCGACAGCGCCCAGGGCAATCATTTCCAGCAAGTCTTCCGCGCCGCCGAAAAAGCCGGTCTGGTGCAGCAGGGCGCGCTCGAGCATGTCAATTTCGGCTCGGTCAACGGAACGGACGGCAAGCGCCTGCGCACCCGCGATGGCGGCACATTCCGCCTCGCCGATCTGATTTCCGGTGCCATTGAGCGCGCCGATCAGCGTCTCAAGGAAGCCGGTCTGGCTGCCGATGTTGAGCCTGATGAACATGCCCGCATCGCTCGCATGGTCGGGCTGGCGGCGATCAAATTCGCTGATCTGCAGAATTACCGCACCACGAATTACGTGTTCGATCTCGAGCGTTTCACCAGTTTTGAAGGCAAGACCGGGCCTTACCTGCTCTATGCCGCCGTGCGGGTGAAATCCCTGATGCGCAAGGCAGCCGAGGCTGGCGTCAAACCGGGTCAGATTTCGGTTGCGGCCGATGAGGAGCGCGATCTGGTGCTGGCGCTGGATGCTTTCGGTTCCGCCATCGACCAGGCGATCGATAATCGCGCGCCCAATGCGCTGTGCGATCACGCCTTCACCCTGGCCCAGACATTCTCCAAATTCTATTCCGCCTGTCCGATCCTCGGCGCCCCGGACGAGGCGACCAAGGCCTCGCGTCTGGCCCTGGCCGAAGCGACGCTGAAACAGCTCGAACTCAGCCTTGGCCTGCTCGGTCTTGAAGCGCCCGAACGCATGTAGGGATAACGGCCACGCCGCATTGACTCTGCGGCGGCTTATCCTAAGAGTGCGCACCAACTGACAGGCCCGTCGCGAGACGCGTCTGCCGGGTCATATCTCCTCGCGGGAGAGACCGGCGAATATGCCGGCGCCGAAGGCGCAACCGCCCCGGAAACGCTCAGGCAGACGGACCGCGAGAGAGACGAACGCTGGAAAGTGAGTGGGGCGCCAGGCCTTTACTCCACCGACGGAGCAAGCGTGTCCCGCAAGACGGGTTCGCGCGGAATCTCTCAGGTCACGGGACAGCGGGGGCGACGACTTGCCGGCGGATCACCGCAGGCAGGATCAACGCTCTTGTCAGGAC
>JBNMNI010000133.1:0-4856 GCA_051275375.1 Maricaulis sp.
GCATTGCCCTGCAGCGCGCGGGCATAGACGCCCTGGCAGATCGAGGCGAGGCGGAAGAGATTATAGGCAAAGTAGAAATCCAGCGCCGGAATGCCGGTCCGCTCGGTGCGGGCGCAATAGGCCGCCGTATAGGCTTCCACGGTCGGAATGCCGAGCGGCGCCAGATCGACGCCAAGAAAGCCGCTGCGGATGGCAGGCGGCACCATCCAGCCCATCAGCTGATAGGTGAAATCGGCCATCGGATCGCCCAGGGTCGATAATTCCCAGTCGAGCACCGCGATCACGCGCGGCTCGGTCGGGTGGAAGACCATATTGTCGAGCCGGTAATCGCCATGCACGACGCTGGTGCGATCCTGCTGCGGCGCGGCGGTCGGCAGCCATTCGATCAGCGCGTCCATCGCCTCGATCGGGTCGGTCTCGGCGGCGCGGTATTGCTTGGTCCAGCGCCCGATCTGGCGCTCGAAATAATTGCCCGGCTTGCCGTAATCCGACAGGCCGGCCGCCTCGACATTGATCGAGTGCAGCTGGGCCAGGGTGGCATTGGACGCGTCATAAATCGCGGCGCGCTCGTCCGGCTCCATGCCCGGCAAGAGCGGATCCCAGAAGATCCGGCCCTCGACGAATTCCATCACATAGAATTCCGTGCCGATCACATCGCGGTCCATGCACAGGCCGAACATTTCCGGACAGGGAAAGCCGGCCTCACCCAGCGCCTTCATCACCCGGAATTCGCGGTCGACCGCGTGGGCCGAGGGCAGAAGCTTGCCCGGCGGCTTGCGGCGCAGCACATAGCTGCGGGCCGGGGTTTCCAGCTTGTAGGTCGGGTTGGATTGTCCGCCCTTGAACTGGCTGACCGATAACGGACCGGCATAGCCGGCGACATGCTGCGTCATCCAGGCGGCCAGAGCGTCCTGATCGAAGGCCAGCGCCTCGGCGACGTCCTTGGTGCCGGAAAAATTGCTATCGATTTGAGACATGATCCATCCGTTCGCCGGACCGCCCCGCAGGCTGCCCTGTTTATCGCCGATGCGCCGCTTGTGGAAAGCGGCGCGGCCGCGTCAGTCCTCGTTCTTGTAGACCACGCCGCCCTGCATCACGAAATCAACATCGAGCAGCGCGGAAATATCCTCAAGCGGATCGGTATCGACGGCGATGATGTCAGCATATTTGCCCGCTTCGATCGTGCCGATATCCGCGTCCATCTGCAGATGGGCCGAGGCATTGACCGTCGCCGTGGTGATGGCTTCCATCGGGGTCAGACCGGCTTCGACCAGCAGCGGGAATTCGCGCGCATTGATGCCGTGACGCGAGACACCGCTATCGGTGCCAAAGGCGATCATCACGCCGCCATCATGGGCGCGCCGCGCCATGGCGATCATCTCAGGACCAACCGAAAGCGATTTGGCCCGCACTGAAGGCGTCATCCAGTCGGCGGTCTGTGCAATCTCGGCAACGGTGGCGCCGGCCAGCAGGGTCGGGACGAGATAGGCGTTATGGCTGCGGAACAGGCGGATCGAGGCGGCATCGAGATAGGTTCCGTGCTCGATCGAATCGCCGCCGGCCTCGAGGAAGGAATTCACCCCGGTGACGCCATGCGCGTGTGCCGTGACCTGGCGGCCCATCATGTGGGCGGCGCCGACGATCGATTCCAGCTCGTCATCGAAGAATTGCTGCTCGACGCCGGCCGCCGTGTTGGACAGGACGCCGCCGGTTGCGGTGATCTTGATGACATCGACGCCGGCGCGCACCAGTTCGCGCACGGCGCGGCGGCAATCGGCCGGGCCATTGCAGGCCGAGCGGCTGGTGAGGGCATCCATCACCGCCGTCGAGAAACCATTGACGTCGGCATGGCCGCCGGTCGGGGTGACGGCCGGGCCGGAAACGCGCATGCGCGGCCCGGTGACATCGCCGTCACGGATCGCATTGCGCAGCCCGGTCGAGGCTTCCAGATCGCCGCCGACATCCTGCACGGTGGTAAAGCCGGCCATCAGCGTGGTGCGGGCATTATGGGCGCCGTTGAGGGCGAGGTCGGCGCTGTTTTCGGTCACTTCCAGCAGGCGGCCCTCAGGGCTCAGCTCGCCTTGCAAATGCACATGACTGTCGATCAGGCCAGGCAGGACGAACCGGTTCGACAGGTCGATGATCGCGGCGCCTTCCGGGGTCACGAACCCGTCCTGGATCGCTTCGATGCGGCCGTCACGAATGAGAATGGATTGAGTGGCACTCGGCGCGCGACCGGGGACGGCCAGAAGATGTCCGGCGTGAATAACCGTGAGGCCAGCGCCTTCGCCGGCTCCCGCGGGAGCCGACTGCGCCAGAGCCGTGCCGCTGGCTGCCATCAAAACTGCCGCAGCGACCATTGAGCCTAGAATTGACCGAAACATGTTTGTCTCCCCGCCTTTGAATTTCTTGGCGTCAAACATGCCCCGGCTGGCCGGGAAGTCAATTCTCCTGACAGAGGCGCACCGCCCTAATGGGTCTTGAGCGCTCGCCAGGCAATGTCGCGGCGGCAAAACCCTTCGGGCCAGTCGATCGCGTCAATGGCTGTATACGCCCGATCTGCGGCGTAATGCAAGTTTTCTCCGGTTGCCGTGACGTTCAGTACACGGCCGCCAGCGGCGATCCGCCGGCCCTGTTCGTCGCGCGCCGTGCCCGCTTCGAACACATCCACCCCGTCCATCGCATTGGCGGCATCGACGCCGCCGATCACCGAGCCTTTCCGGTAATCACCCGGATAACCCGCTGCCGCCATCACCACGGTAATGGCCGGCTCCGGCGACCAGTCGATTGGCGCCATGCCGGCGAGCTGGCCGATCGCGGCGGCCTTGAGATAGGGCAGGATATCACTCGCAATCCGCACCATCAGCACCTGGCATTCCGGATCACCGAAGCGGATATTGAACTCGACGGTTTTCGGCCCCTCGGGCGTCACCATAATGCCGGCAAACAGCACGCCCTGAAACGGCGTGCCCTCGGCGGCCAGCCCGGCCGCCGTCGGCTCGATGATTGTTTCCATCACGGTCTTTATCAGGGCCGGCGTCGCGATCGGGGCCGGTGAATAGGCGCCCATGCCGCCGGTATTGGGTCCGGTATCGCCTTCGCCGACGCGCTTGTGATCCTGGGCCGCGCCGCAGAACAGAACCTGCTTGCCGTCGCACAGGGCGAAGATCGAGACTTCCTCGCCGCGCATGAATTCCTCGATCACCAGCGTCTTCGACGCCTTGCCAAACTTGCCCGACAGGAAGGCGTCGATCTCGGCCTCGGCCTCCTCGCGCGTCTCGGGAATCACCACGCCCTTGCCGGCCGCCAGACCGTCGGCTTTCAGCACATAGGGCGGCTCGAATTCGTCGAGAAAGGCCTTGGCGCGCCTTGCATCGTCAAACACGCCATAGCGTGCCGAGGGCACATTATGGCGGGCATAGAAATCCTTGGCGAAAGCCTTGGATGTCTCCAGCATCGCCGCCGCTTTCGACGGTCCGAATGTGGCGATGCCGATATCGCGCAGCCTGTCGGCCAGGCCTTCGCAGAGCGGGACTTCCGGGCCGATCACCACCAGATCCGCCGAGCGGCTCTTGGCCAGTTCGACCACAGCATCCAGATCGGAAACCGCTATATCGACACACTCGGCGAGCGCGCTGATGGCGGCACTGCCGGGGGCCGCGATCAATTCGGTGAGAAGCGGGCTTTTCGCGATTTTCCACACCAGCGCGTGTTCGCGCCCGCCCGATCCGATGACCAATACCTTCATCATGCCCTCATGCAAAACCTGGATTTTCTCTATCGTAAACCAGCCATCATCGTGAGTCCCTCGCGCCGTTGCCGCGACGGTAATTTCACCTTACCAATCAGGGCATGGACACACCGACCGGCAATACCCACGAATTCACCGTTTCCGAACTGGCCGGCTCGCTCAAGCGCACCGTCGAGGACGCGTTTGGCCATGTCCGCGTGCGCGGCGAGCTCGGCCGCGTCGTGGTCGCCAAGTCGGGCCATGTCTATTTCGACCTCAAGGATGATAAATCCGTCATCACATCGATTGCCTGGAAAGGCACGGCCGCCACATTCCGCTTCAAGCCGGAAGAGGGGCTGGAAGTCATCATTGAAGGCCGGATGTCGACCTATCCGGGCCGTTCGCAATACCAGCTGATCGTCGAATCGATGGAGCCCGCCGGGGCCGGCGCCCTGATGGCCTTGCTCGATGAGCGCCGCCGCAAGCTCGCCGCCGAAGGCCTGTTCGACGCCGGGCGCAAGCAGACCATCCCCTTCCTGCCGCGCACCATCGGCGTCGTCACCTCGCCGACCGGCGCCGTCATCCGCGATATCCTGCACCGCCTGCGCGACCGTTTCCCCTGCCATGTCCTGCTCTGGCCGGTCCTGGTCCAGGGCGAGGCCGCCGCCGGCCAGATCGCCGAAGCGATTCGCGGCTTCAATGCGCTGGAAGCCGGCGGCCGTGTGCCGCGTCCCGATCTGATCATCGTCGCGCGCGGCGGCGGTTCAATCGAGGACCTCTGGGCCTTCAACGAGGAAATCGTCGTTCGCGCCGCCGCCGAATCACTGATCCCGCTGATCTCCGCCGTCGGTCATGAGACCGACACGACGCTGATCGACTACGCCTCCGACCGCCGCGCGCCGACGCCAACCGGCGCCGCCGAGATCGCCGTCCCCGTCCGCGCTGAACTGAAAGCCAGTCTCGACACGCTCGGCGGCCGCCTCGTCGCCGGCCTGTCGCGCCTGATCGAACGCCGCCGCACCGAGCTGCGCTCGGCAGCGCGCGCCCTGCCGCGCCCGACCTCGCTGCTCGAACTGAAACGCCAACGCTTCGACATGGTCGCCGACAAGCTCGACGGCGCCTTGCT
>JBNMNI010000134.1:0-4820 GCA_051275375.1 Maricaulis sp.
GCCGGCGGGCGCCGGTTGGTGGTAATAGCCCTGCCCGGCGTCACGCGCTTCCAGCATCCCGTCGTAAACCGTACGCATCTCCGCTTCCATGGCCGGCTGTCCCTGCTCAATCGTCTGCTCGATCATGACCTGGAGATGGTCGATATTGTCGTCGGAGACCCGGTAATCGACCCCGTTTGCCTCTGCCGGCTGCCGCCAGGCGGCGTAGCCCGCACCCCATATCGCGTCGACAACGGCATTGCCCCAGGCGCTCGAGCCGCCATTATTGCCGCGCACGTCGATCACCAGAACCCGGGCCTCGCGCAGTGTCTGCGCGCGTGCGGAAAGCTCGGCGATCAGGTTCTGTACGTCGGCTAATTCGTCGTGGCTGGGGTTGAAGTTGGGCAGGCCGATCCAGTAGCTGTCCGGCGCAAACTCGGTCATCCCGGTCTCTGCCCGGTCCCGTGTCGCGGACACCCGCGTGCTCCAGTCGCTGCGGGTGATGGATTGCCAGTCAAGATTCTGTTCGGTGCGCTGGTCACCGGCAACGAAAACGCAGGTGTGGGGCGCGGTGACAAATGGATTGCCGCTGTCGAGAAACAGCCGCGCGCCGAACCGGACCCATTGCGCTTCCAGCGCCGGATCGCCCGCGAAAGCGAACACGTTTTCGAGCATCATCTCGTCCGGGCTGCGCCCGTCACAACTCTCGATCACTGTGCCATCGAGCCGGGTATGCGCCTCATCGGTTGCACTAACCCGCCAGACGCCCGACTGGCGGCCGGCAATGAAGCCTGGCCATGCCGTTGCTGCCGACTGCAACTCTGGTCCGGTCTGATAGTGGCCGTCCCGATAGGTCGCCGCATAAGCCTGCAGTGCATAGAAGAAGCCGGGCGCATCAACAGCCTGCTCGGCCAGTGACAGGCCGCGCGTCCGTGCCTGCTCCATCGTTGCGAGAAAGCCGGGGTTTTCCAGATCGACGGGGCCGGGATGACTGTCGAGCGTCGCCGAATGCATGGCCTCGATATCACCTCGTGCCAGGGCGGCCCAGTCGGGCTCGGGCGTATCGAGTGCGGACGCCAGCGCGGCGGCCAGAACGACTGTGATCATGGAATAACCCCCTGCATTCCAACGGGAATGCCGATGTGATCGCCCCCAAGCGAAGTCTCAAATAAGCGGGCTGTATCATTACCGGGTTATGGCCGGTGGATTACGGTCACGCCGAAAGCGTTCACAACATGGCGAGGTCTCGCCCCCGCCGGCAACGGGGTTACCCCTCGGCCTTCACCGCCTGCTTGCCAGGCTTCACAGCATTCATCCGCCGCTCGAGCCTGGTCGAGAACCAGCCGATTATCGCGCGCCACAGCTCGTCCTTGAGGACGGCGCCTTCGACTTCGGTTTCCAGATTGGGATTGTCGTTGATTTCGATCACGAAAATCCCCTTCTCATTCTGTTTCATATCGATGCCGTAAAGGCCATTGCCGATCAGATTGGCGGCCTTGCGGGCGATCTCGATCACTTCGGGCGGGGTGTCGGCGATGGCGAGGGTTTCAAAACCGCCCTCGGTGTATTTGCCGTCATCCTCATGCTTGATGATCTGCCAGTGGCCGCGCGCCATCTTGTATTTGCAGGCAAACAGCGGCTCGCCATCGAGCACGCCGATGCGCCAGTCATAATCGGTCGGCATGAATTCCTGGGCGATGATCAGGGCGGTATCGGCAAAGAGCTGTTTGGCGCGGCTGGCGAGCTCGGCCTCATTGGTCACCTTGTGGACCTGGCGGCTGAAGGAGCCGTCCGGCGCCTTGAGCACGACGGTGGAGCCGAGGCGATCGAACAGGCCGGTCATCGGCGTGGTGGCGTCGAGGATCTCGGTCTTTGGCGCCGGCACGCCGCCCTGCTCCATCAGTTCTTTCAGAAAGACCTTGTTGGTGCAGCGGATCATCGAGCGCGTATCGTCGATGACAGGCATGCCCTCCTGCTCGGCGCGGCGGGCGAAGCGATAGGTGAAATTATCGATCGCCGTGGTGGTGCGGATAAACAGCGCATCATATTCGGCCAGGCTGGCGAGATCATTCGGGCCGATCAGATCCACCTCGACGCCCATTTTGGCGGCGACGCTGGCCAGACGCTGGACCGAGGATTTGCTCGAGGGCGGGAATTCCTCCTTCGGGTCGACCAAGATCGCCAGCGCCCAGCGCGGTGCCGTGCGTTCCTTCGGCGCCACCCATTGGCGGCGGGTATATTGGCCGAGGCAATCGAGGAAGAATTGCCGGTCCTCATTCTTGAGCGTGTGCGGCGAGATCGCCTTGATCTGCTGGATTTCCTTGCCCGAGGCCGAGAGCGTCACATCGAGCACGGGGGCGCGGAACCAGTCGAACAACAGCTTGGAGAATTTGGCCAGCGCCTTGTTCTGGCAATTGCCGAAGGAGATCAGAAGACGCTTGTCCTCCGAGCCGACGCCGCCGAGATCCTTCATCAGCGCAACATTGAGATCGGGCAGAGCCTGGGCGTAGAGCCCCTTGCGGCTCAGCTCGACGACCGATTGCGCCGTCGGCACAATGCGGTGGCCGCGCGCTTCGGCCAGAAGCGAGGCGTAATAACCCTTCGACTGATAGCTATAGCTGCGCGCCAGATTGATGATGTTCGGCCGCCGGCCGGTGAAGAGCTGCGCATTGACGATATAATCGCGGATGCGCATGACCTTGTGAGGCGTTTCGTGCTGGGCGAGATCGCCAGCATGTTCAACGAGTATGAGCCAGTCGCTCACGAGCTATCGCTCTCCCGGGCTGTGCGGCGCGTCAGCTTCAAATAGCAACGCCGCTTCACCGTCCTCGTAATAGGCTTCCCGGCTTCCGAGCAAGCGAAAACCTGCGCGTTGATACACCCCGATCGCCTTTGTGTTGGATTCGCGCACTTCCAGGTGGATCAAGCGGCCGCCGCGGCGCGCTGTCAGATCGAGCGCAGCGCTCAACATCGCCTGCGCCACCCCGCTGCCCCGGTGCTGCGGCGCGACGGCAATCGAATAGATGCGCGCGATCGCGCTGCCGCGACGAAAGGCCAGGGCGAGATAGCCCGCCGCCTCGCCGCCGATGCGCGCCAGCAGGAAAAGCGTCTTTCGCGCGATCAGCATGCGGCGCAGATTGCGGCGGTCAAACCGGTCGGCGGTGAAGCTGTCAATCTCGATTGCGTCGATCAGATCGAGATCGCCGCGCCCGGCCAGACGCACCTCGATCACCGCCTGCGCGTCGCGGCAATCAAAGCGCCAGCGCAGATCGGGATCGAAGGCTTGGGGCAGATCGGTGGCGGTCATGGATGATCCGTTCTGACGCAGGAGGCGTAGACTTGGAGGAAACGACCTCCAGCCAAGAGACGGGGGCGTGATGGCCGTTCACTCGGTAATCACGAAGGCGTGCCCGGGGGTGCGTTCGTGCGAAACTGCACTATCCTCAAACCAACAAAGCGCCAAGAGTCGAGGATTGAAATGCTGATCAGGAAAACCCGCCGCTGGCAATTGCCCGAAACCGCCGTGACACCGAAGGCCGATTTTCTCAACCGGCGCCAGATCATGGCGAGTGCCGGAGCGCTCGGTCTGGCAGGACTGGCCGGATGCAGTGCGCCCGAACCATCCTCGGCCCAGACCGCAAGCGGTCGCCCGCTTTCCGGTGCCTTGAACTTCCGCCGGACGGGCTATGAAGTCCCGGATGATTCAACGCCTTACGAGGCGGTTACCGGCTATAACAATTTCTACGAATTCGGCGTCGGCAAGGATGATCCCGCCCGCTATGCCGGCGCGATGACAACCGATCCCTGGTCGATCGAGGTCGAGGGCCATGCGGCGCGCACCGGCCGGTTTGCCCTGGAAGATGTCGTTGATTTTTCGGCACTTGAGGAGCGGATCTATCGGCTGCGCTGTGTCGAGGCCTGGTCGATGGTCATTCCCTGGATCGGGGTGCCGCTGGCCGATGTCCTGGCTCGCTTCGAGCCGACATCGGACGCCCGCTATGTCCAGTTCATCACCTATCAGGATGCCGGCGAAATGCGCGGCACCCGCACCCGCGTGCTCGACTGGCCCTACAAGGAAGGCCTGCGCATGGATGAGGCGATGAATGAGCTCGCCTTCCTGGCGGTCGGGCTTTATGGCGAGGTCCTGCCGAACCAGAATGGCGCGCCGATCCGCCTCGTCGTGCCGTGGAAGTATGGCTACAAGTCCATCAAATCCATCGTGAAAATCCGCTTTGTTTCCGACGAGCCCGACACGTCGTGGAAGCGTTCGGCGCCGCGCGAATACGGTTTCTATTCCAACGTCAATCCGAACCGCGCCCATCCGCGCTGGAGCCAGGCCTCCGAACGCGTGATCGGGGCGGGCCCGTTTGCGCGCCGCGAGACCGAAATGTTCAACGGCTATGGTGCTGAAGTGGCGGGACTTTATGCCGGCATGGATTTGATCGAGAATCATTGAGCATGGCCAGGAGCGCATTCCTGCGGGCTTTCGCCAAGGACTGGCTGAAACCGCTGACCTTCTGGGCCCTCGCCCTGCCCGGCCTGTGGCTGGTCTGGCAATGGGCGCTGCTGCTGAGCGGCGCGCCCAATGATCTCGGCTTCAATCCGATCGAGAAAACCCATCGTTTTCTGGGCGATACCGCCTTGCGCATCCTGTTGATCTCGCTGGCGGTGACGCCGTTTCGCGATCTGACGCGCTGGCTGCCGATCATGAAGGTGCGCCGCCGGATCGGGCTGGCGGCCTTCTGGTATGCGGCCGCGCACCTGGCCGCTTATCTCGGTCTGGACCTCTATCTCGCCGCCGGGATGAGTCTGACCGGCATGTGGGCCGGGCTGTGGCAGGA
>JBNMNI010000135.1:0-4811 GCA_051275375.1 Maricaulis sp.
GGCAAGGGCAAGCTGGAACGCATCACCGATCGCGCTCTGCTCGCCCTTCAGGGACCAGCCGCGAAAGACGTGATGGCGCGGCTCTGCCCGGATGCCTGCAAGATGGTCTTCATGCAATGCGGCGTGTTCGAGCTGGACGGTGTCGAAGTGATCATGTCGCGCTCGGGTTATACCGGCGAGGACGGGTTCGAGATTTCCGTGCCGGAAGCCGATGCCGTCCGTATTGCGCGGCTCTTGCTGGCCCAGGACGAGGTCGAGGCGATCGGGCTTGGCGCGCGTGATTCGCTGCGCCTGGAAGCCGGGCTTTGCCTGTACGGCCATGACATGGACACGACGCGCACCCCGGTCGAGGCCTCGCTGATCTGGGCCCTGGCCAAGGCTCGCCGCGAGCGCGGTGACTTCCCCGGTGCGGCCATCATCCAGCAACAGATCGACGCCAAGGCCTGCCAGAAGCGTATCGGCCTGACGCTCACCGGCGCACCGGCGCGCGAAGGCGCCGAGATCGCAACCAAGGACGGCAAGATCATCGGCATTATTACCTCGGGCGGCTTCGGACCGACCGTCAACGGGCCGGTGGCGATGGGCTATGTCGATCGCGATTTCATTGCCGAGGGCACCGAGCTCGACCTCATCGTGCGCGGCAAGCCGCGCCCGGCCACAGTCACCAAGCTCCCCTTCGTGCCGAATAATTTCTTCCGGGGCTAATTCCAACCATTCCAGGACCATCTGGGGCAGGAGAGACACCATGACCACGCGTTACACCGAAGACCATGAATGGATCACCGTCGATGGCGATACCGCCACCGTCGGCATCACCGCTCACGCCGCCGATCAGCTGGGCGATGTCGTGTTTGTCGAATTGCCCGATGTCGGCAAGACGCTGGCCAAGGGCGATGAGTTTGCCGTCGTCGAATCGGTCAAGGCCGCCTCGGAAGTCTATGCGCCGGTCGATGGCGAAATCGTCGCCGTCAATTCCGCGCTCGACGATGCGCCCGCCACGGTCAATGAAGACGCCGCCGGTGCCGGCTGGTTCGTCAAGATCAAGCTGTCGGATGCCTCCCAGCTCGACGGTCTGATGGACGAAGCCGCCTATAACGCCCACATCGCATAAGGCTCATTTCATGCGCTACCTCCCCCATCTCGATTCCGACCGCAAGGCCATGCTCGAAGCGATCGGCGTCGCCTCGATCAATGATCTCTTCACCGATGTGCCCGAAGCGGCGCGTCTGAAAGGGCTGGTCGATCTGCCGCTGCAACAGGGCGAGCTCGCTGTCGAGCGCGCCATGGCGGCCATGGCCGGCAAGAATATGTCGGCCGGCTCGGTGCCTTTCTTCGTGGGGGCAGGGGCCTATCGCCACCATGTTCCGGCGACGGTGGATCATCTGATCCAGCGCTCCGAATTTCTCACCGCCTACACGCCCTACCAGCCGGAAATCAGCCAGGGCACTTTGCAGACCCTGTTTGAATTCCAGACCCAGGTCGCGCTTCTGACCGGGATGGATGTCGCCAATGCCTCCATGTATGACGGCTCCACCGCCTGTGCCGAAGCGGTGATGATGGCCGCAAGGGTGACCAAGCGGGACAAGGCCGTGATGGCCGGTACCGTGCACCCGCATTATGTCGAGGCCAGCCGGACGCTGTCCAAATATTCCGACGTCGAGATCGCCGTCACAAAGCCAGGCCTGGGCGGGCTGGACGAATTGATCGCCGCCATCGACGAGACCACCGCCTGTGTCGTGGTGCAGACGCCGGATATTTTCGGCCAGCTGCACGATCTGCGGGCCATTTCTGAAGCCGCCCATGCCAAGGGCGCTCTGGTGATCGCCGTCTTCACCGAAACCGTCTCGCTCGGCCTCGTTGAAGCGCCCGGTGATATGGGTGCCGATATCGCCGTCGGCGAGGGCCAGTCAATCGGCGTCGGCCTCAATTTCGGCGGACCCTATGTCGGCCTGTTTGCCTGCAAGAATGATCGCAATTTCATCCGGCAAATGCCCGGCCGCCTGGCGGGCGAAACCGTCGATGTCGATGGCCGCCGCGGTTATGTGCTGACCCTGTCGACCCGCGAGCAACATATCCGCCGCGAGAAGGCGACCTCGAATATCTGCACCAATGCCGGTCTGTGCTCGCTCGCCTTCACCGTCCATATGACGCTGCTCGGCGAGGCCGGTCTGCGTACGCTGGCCCGTCTCAATCACGAGACCGCCTGCGAGCTGGCCGACCGGCTTGGCGCCATTGAGGGCGTTGAAGTGCTCAATACGAGCTTCTTCAATGAATTCACCCTGCGCCTGCCCAGGCCCGCGGCCGAAGTGGTCGACGAATTGGCCCGGATGGGCGTGCTCGGCGGCGTGCCCGTCAGCCGGCTCTATCCCGGCCAGTTCGAGGATCTTCTCCTCGTGACGGCGACGGAAACCAATACCGAGAGCGATTTGCTCGTGTTCGAAAAAGCTTTGCGGGGTGTCCTCTGATGGCGATGAATACTCAAGGGCGTCCCACCCGTATGGCCGAGAATATCGCCACGGGCGGGTATGGTGAAACCGTCTCCGGCTCCAAGGGGCTGGACCAGGCGGAACCGCTGATTTTCGAGCGCGGCGGCGTTGAAAATACCGGCGTCGATTTCCCGGCACCCAAGGGCCTGAAAACCCGCCTTGGTGGTCTCGAGCGTACCGCACCGATCGGCCTTCCCGGCCTGTCAGAGCCGGAAACAATGCGCCATTATGTGCGCCTGAGTCGGAAGAATTACGCCATCGATCTGGGCCTCTACCCGCTCGGCTCGTGCACGATGAAGCATAATCCGCGGCTCAACGAGAAAGTCGCGCGCATGCCCGGTTTTGCCGATGTGCATCCGCTGCAGCCGGCCTCCACCGTTCAAGGCGCCTATGAAGTCATGGACGTGCTGGCGCATTGGCTTCTGACCCTGACCGGCATGCCGGCGGTTGCCCTGTCGCCGAAAGCCGGCGCGCATGGCGAATTCTGCGGCATGATGGCGATCCGCGCTGCGCTCGACGCGCGCGGTGAGAGCGGCCGCCGCCGCGTCCTGGTGCCCGAATCGGCCCACGGCACCAATCCGGCAACTGCCGTGCAGTGCGGCTTCACTGTCGACGAGATTCCGGCCAATGCCGGTGGCCGCGTCGATATGGAAGCCCTCAAGGCCAAGCTCGGCGATGATGTCGCCGGCATCATGCTGACCAATCCCAATACCTGCGGCCTGTTCGAACGCGATATCCGCGAAATCGCCGATCTGATCCATGGCTGCGGTGGATATTTCTACTGCGACGGCGCCAATTTCAACGCCATTGTCGGGCGCGTCCGCCCCGGCGATCTTGGCGTCGATGCGATGCATATCAATCTGCACAAGACCTTCTCCACCCCCCATGGCGGCGGCGGCCCCGGTGCCGGTCCGACGGTCTTGTCCGAGGCTCTGGCGCCGTTCGCGCCCCTGCCGCTCTTGATGGTCGACCGCGACAATCCCAAGGGCATGGCCATCATGCACATGGCCGAGCACGAGAGCGATCTGCACGACAAGGATCTGCACCCGTTTGGCCGCATGGCGGCCTTCCACGGCCAGATGGGCATGTTCACCCGCGCGCTCACCTATATGATGAGCCACGGGTCTGACGGGCTGAAACAGGTCGCCGACGATGCCGTGCTCAACGCCAACTACATCCTGGCGCGTTTGAAGACGGTGATGACGCCGGCCTTCGAGGGCACGTGCATGCACGAAGCCCTGTTCGATGATCGCTTCCTGAAGGATACCGGCGTCACGACGCTCGACTTCGCCAAGGCGATGATCGATGAGGGCTATCATCCGATGACGATGTATTTCCCGCTCGTCGTTCATGGCGCCATGCTGATCGAGCCGACCGAGACCGAATCCAAGGGCGGTCTGGATCGCTTCATCGACGTCATGGAAGCCCTCGCCATCGCGGCCAAGGCGGGCGAGACCGCCCGGTTCCAGACAGCGCCGATTCACGCCCCGATCAAGCGTCTCGACGAGACCCGTGCTGCGCGTCAGCCGGTCTTGCGCTGGACGCCGGCCGCCGCCGAATAGCCCGTATTCGCCTCACCCCGGCCCAGGCCGGGGTAAGGCGGTCTGGCTGTTGCGATCCGTCTGCCGTATGATCGCCGTCTTGCAGGGTGAGACTGACGGTCATGCGGAAACGGTCCAAGTCCTCACGCCTCAGTTTTCGCCGCCGCAAGCGGTGGCCCTGGCTCGTCTGGGCAGGCCTGGCCCTGATGGGGCTGTATCTTGCGGCCCTGCTTGCCTTCACCCTGTTCCAGGACAGGCTGATCTATTTTCCGCCCACAGAGCGGAGCGCGCCCGGCGAGCCCTATATTTCCGAGGTTGAGGTTTCGACGTCTGATCACGAAACCCTGCTCGCCTGGTATTCACCGGCTGCGCCCGGCTGCCCGACCGTGCTCTTCCTCGATGGCAATGCCGGCACGCCGGGCATTCAGTCGGGACGCTGGCGCCGCCTGCACGAGCATGGGGTCGGTTTTCTCGGCCTGGCCTGGCGCGGCTATGCCGGTTCGACCGGCCGGCCCGGCGAGGCGGGGTTCCACCGCGATGCCGAGGCGGGTTATGACTGGCTGCGCGAGGAGAATATCGATGCGGACGATATCGTCGTGCACGGGTTTTCGATCGGCTCGGGTCCGGCGACGCGTCTGGCCGCCGAACACGAAACCGGCGCCCTGATCCTTGAAGCGCCGTATTATTCCATGCTGGATCTGATGCAGCGCAAATTGCCGCTCCTGCCTGTCGGCCTGGTACTGCGCAGCCGCTTTCGCTCCGACACCTGGATCGGTCAGGTCGA
>JBNMNI010000136.1:0-4794 GCA_051275375.1 Maricaulis sp.
CGGCTCAACCCGGGCATAGCCGTAGATCGGGCCGCCATCGGCGCCCTGGACGATGGCAACCGTGCCGTAGCGGCGATAGGACTCGCCCATATATTCAGCCTCTCCGCCCGACCATCGGCCGAGATAGGTGAGGCTTTTCACCATATTATAGTGCAGCATCTCGACGCCTTCATTCTCGCCGGCGCCGATTTCGACGCTGGCCCAGCCGGGTGCATAGGCGATCAGCCAGACATCGAGACTGGCTTCCGGCGCTTCGCCATCAAGGCGGACGATGAAGGAGCCGAACGGGCCGTCGCTGAGCCGGATCGAGGGGCTGTCGGGCATGGCGGCCAGACGCGCATCGACAGCTTCAGCCACCTTGTCCTGGTTCCAGCCCGGCGCGTCAGTGACGCCATCGACCACGAAATGCGGCGTATAGAGCCGGTTGACGCCGAGCCGCGGCAGATAGGTGCGCTGGCGCTGGACATATTCGGGCCGGGCATAGGTATCGGTCCAGCCATACATGTCCCAATAGCTGACCCCGAACGCCAGAACGAAGACATTCTCGCGCTGGTCGAGTTCGCCCAGATAGCGATTGGCTTCCGGACACAGGCCGCAGCCCTGGCTGGTGAAGAGCTCGACCAGCACCGGACGGGTCTCGGATGCGGGCTGTCCAAGGGCGGGCATGGCCAGCAGGCAGGCGATGAGAAGGGAAGAGATGAAGCGCATGCGGATTACATAATCACCTCCGCCCGCATCGGCCAATCAATTGGCTGTGACGCGGGCGGAGGCGATTATGCGGATTTACGCGCGGGCGAGATTGCGCAGCACATAGTGCAGGATGCCGCCATCGCGATAATATTCCAGCTCGTTTTCGGTATCGATCCGGGCGCGGACCGAAGCCGTCTTGACGGTGCCGTCCGGGAAGGTGACTTCCACCGTCATCAGGGCGCGCGGCTCGATCTCGGCAACGCCGAGAATGGTGACGCTCTCATCGCCGGTCATGCCGAGCGAGGTCCAGGAGACGCCATCCTCGAATTGCAGCGGCAGAACGCCCATGCCGATCAGGTTGGAGCGGTGGATACGCTCGAAGCTCTCGGCGATGACGGCCTTGATGCCGAGCAGGCGCGTGCCCTTGGCCGCCCAGTCGCGCGAGGAACCGGTGCCGTATTCCTTGCCGCCAAAGGCGACGAGCGGGATGCCGGCAGCCTGGTATTCCATGCAGGCGTCATAGATATCGACCTGCTTGCCATCCTTCTTGGTATAGCCGCCCTCAACCCCGTCCAGCATCTGGTTCTTGATGCGGATATTGGCGAACGTGCCGCGCATCATCACTTCATGATTGCCGCGGCGTGAGCCGTAGGAGTTGAATTCCAGCACCGGAACCTGGCGTTCCTGCAGATAGCGGCCGGCCGGGCTATTGGCCTTGATCGAACCGGCTGGCGAGATGTGGTCGGTGGTGATCGAATCGCCAAACAGACCCATGATCCGCGCATTGACGACATCGCCCGGCGCATCGGGTTCCATCGTCATGCCTTCGAAATAGGGCGGGTTCTGGACATAGGTCGAGGTGTGATCCCAGGCATAGGTCAGCCCGCCGGGAACGGCGATGCCCTGCCAGGCCTTGTCGCCCTTGAAGACATCGGCATAGCGCGTCGCGAACATGTCCGGCGTCACCGAGGTGCGCACGGTTTCGGCGATCTCGGCCGAGCTTGGCCAGATGTCCTTCAGATAGACGTTATTGCCGTCCTGGTCCTGGCCGAGCGGGTCCCTGGTGATGTCGATCTGCATCGATCCGGCGATCGCATAGGCGACCACGAGCGGCGGCGAGGCGAGATAATTGGCGCGCACATCGGGGCTGATCCGGCCTTCGAAATTGCGATTGCCAGACAGGACCGAGGTCGCGACGAGATCATTCTCATTGATCGCCTTGGAGATCGGAGCCGGCAGCGGGCCGGAATTGCCGATACAGGTGGTGCAGCCATAGCCGACCAGATTGAAGCCAAGCGTGTCGAGATCGTCCTGCAGGCCGGCGCGCAGCATGTAGTCGGTGACGACTTGCGAGCCGGGGGCGAGCGAGGTCTTGACCCAGGGTTTCACGGTCAGGCCGCGCGCAACGGCATTGCGGGCCAGAAGACCGGCGCCGAGCATGACGGACGGGTTGGACGTATTGGTGCACGAGGTGATGGCGGCGATCACGACATCGCCATTGGTGATGCGATAATCCGCTCCCTCGACCGGCGCCGATTTGGCCATTTCGCCGGCCTTGTCGAATTCCTTGCCCATCGCCTCGGTAAAAGCGGTGGCGGCTTCGGTCAGGATGACACGGTCCTGCGGGCGTTTCGGGCCGGAGATCGCCGGCACGACGGATCCCATGTCCAGATGCAGCGTGTCGGTGAAGACCGGGACGTCCTCATAGTCTGGCCGGTACATGCCTTGAGCCTTGGAATAGGCCTCTACCAGGGCGACGCGTTTATCGTCACGGCCGGTGGCGGTCATGTAGGTGAGGGTTTCCCTGTCGACCGGGAAGAAGCCGCAAGTGGCGCCGTATTCAGGGGCCATATTGGCGATGGTGGCTTCATCTTCCAGCGAGAGATTGTCGAGACCCTTGCCGTAGAATTCGACGAATTTTCCGACCACGCCCTTTTTGCGCAGCATCTGCACGATGATCAGCACCAGATCGGTCGCGGTCGCGCCTTCCGGCAGCTTGCCGGTGAGTTCAAAGCCGATCACTTCCGGGATCAGCATCGAGACCGGCTGGCCGAGCATGGCGGCCTCGGCTTCGATCCCGCCAACGCCCCAGCCGAGCACGGCGAGGCCATTGATCATTGTGGTGTGGCTGTCGGTGCCGACGCAGGTGTCAGGATAGGCGATGGTTTCGCCGTTCTCTTCCTTGGTCCAGACGCACTGGGCCAGGTTTTCCAGATTGACCTGGTGGATAATGCCGGTGCCTGGCGGCACAACGCGGAAATTGGCGAAGGCCGATGCGCCCCATTTGAGGAATTTATAGCGTTCGCCATTGCGCTCGTATTCGCGCTCGACGTTTTTCAGGAAACTGTCGGCATGGCCGAAATTATCCACCATCACCGAGTGATCGATCACCAGATCGACGGGAACCTGCGGATTGATTCGCTGCGGATCAGCACCCAGCTTGGTGGCGGCATCGCGCATCGCGGCCAGATCGACCACGGCGGGAACGCCGGTGAAATCCTGCATCACGACGCGGGCCGGACGATAGGCAATCTCATGGGTGGATTTGCGTGTCGTCAGCCATTCGGCCATCGCCAGGATGTCGGCCTTGGTGACGGTCTTGTTGTCTTCGAAGCGCAGCAGATTTTCCAGCAATACCTTGAGCGAAGCCGGCAGGCGGGAAATCCCGGCCAGACCGTTCTTCTCGGCGACCTTGAGGTCGTAATAGGCGTAGGTTTCGCCAGCTGCGGTCAGCGTGCGCTTGCAGGAAAAACTGTCGAGAGAAGCCATATTGCAGTGTCCTCAGGGTCGGTGGGTGTCGAACACCCGGTGGGGAGGGGTGGGCCAACTGGACATGGCCGCTTGTTGGGGCGGGTTTTACCCCTCATCCCCGTTTGCTGCAATGCGACACGCAGTACGTTGACCTTGGCCGTGCATTTGGGCGACATGTCGCCATGACATCCGCGACCCTTTCCCCGCCCCTCGAACCGGTTTTGGCTTTCCCGCCGCTGCGCCTCAGCGTCAGCGGTCTGGCCCTGTCGCGCGGCGATAGGGTGCTGGCGCGCGATCTCGGATTCGAGCTTGGACCGGGCGAGGCGGTGGTGCTGACCGGCCGCAATGGCACCGGCAAGACCAGCCTGCTGCGCGCCCTGGCCGGGTTTATCGCCCCGGATGCCGGCATGATCAGCCTCAATGACGAACCCCCGGCTCTCGCAGCGGCCGAGACCATCGCCTGGCTGGGCCATGCCGACGGGTTGAAACCGGGCGAGACGGTGCGCCATGCCTTGCGTTTCTGGGCCGATCTTTGCGGCCAGCCGCGCACGACCATCCTGCCGGCCCTGCGCGCGCTGGAGATGGATCATTTGATCGACCGGCCTGCCGAACGTCTCTCGCGCGGTCAGCAAAGACGCTGCGCCCTGGCCCGCATCGTGCTCGCCAACCGCCCGTTCTGGCTGCTCGACGAGCCGGCCGGCCCGCTCGATGGCGAAGGCCGCGCCTGCCTCGCCGCCCTGGTCTCCACCCACCGCGCCCGTGGCGGCATGGTGATCGCCGCCACGCATCAGCCACTCGACTGGCCCGATGCCCGCAGCCTCGATATGGGGCGGATCTGATGGGTGTTCTCACCGCGATATTTGCGCGCGAAGCCCGCCTCGCCTGGGCCGGCGGCGGCGGCGCGGCCGGACCGGCCGCCTTCTTCCTTGCCGCGATCACCCTCGCTCCGCTTGCGATCGGCCCCGCTGCCGATCTGCTCGCCGCCGCCGGTCCGGGTATTCTCGCCTTTGCAGCCTTGCTCTCGGTGCTGCAATCGGCGGAACGCCTGTTCGGCGATGATTTCTCCGACGGCACGCTCGACCTCTATCTGCTGACGCCAACCAGCCTCGCCGCCCTGTGCCTGGCCAAGGTGATGGGCCAGGCGAGCGCCACCCTGTGGCCGCTGCCGCTGATCGGTGTGCTGGGCGGTCTGATGTATGGCCTGCCGCCGCTCTCGGCCCTGGTGCTCGGCGGTGCCCTGCTGGCCGCCATCCCGGCACTCGCCCTGATCGCCGGTTTCGCCGGGGCGCTGGCCGCCGGCATCAAGCGCGGCGGCCTGCTGATCGCCCTGATCGCAACGCCGATGATGGTGCC
>JBNMNI010000137.1:0-4788 GCA_051275375.1 Maricaulis sp.
CGAGACCGCTGCCGAAGAGATCGCCTATTTCTTCGCCGGTACCGAACTGGTCGGCTAAGGCTGGACATTCGCAGTGCACAGCAAGGGCCCGGTGGAAACGCCGGGCCCTTTTGCATGTGGGTTTGCCGCTGCGCGACGCCTTGAATTGCCGCGCCCGCAGGCTCACATGCAGCTGACCGCTCCGGACAATAAACCGCCCCAACAAAACATTGGAGACGATCAAATGAAAATTCTCATGGTCCTGACCTCGCACGACAAGCTCGGCGATACCGGCGAGAAAACCGGTTTCTGGCTTGAGGAATTCGCAGCGCCCTTCTACGTCTTCAAGGATGCAGGGGCCGAGATCGTTCTCGCTTCACCGGCCGGCGGCCAGCCGCCGCTCGATCCCAAGAGCGATGCCGCAGACTCCCAGACCGATGCGACGCGCCGTTTCAAGTCCGACACGGACGCCCAGTCAGCCCTGGCCGCCACGCACAAGCTGGCCGGCATCACAGCCGACGGGTTTGACGCCATCTTCTATCCCGGCGGCCATGGCCCGCTCTGGGATCTTGCCGAGGATGGCGACAGTCGGCGCCTGATCGAGGCCTTCACCGCCCATGACCGCCCGGTCGGCGCGGTCTGCCATGCCCCCGCCGTCTTCCGCCATACGCTGGGCAGCGATGGCAAACCCCTGGTCGCCGGCAAGCATGTCACCGGTTTCACCAATAGCGAGGAAGCCGCGGCCGGCCTGACCGATATCGTGCCCTTCCTGGTCGAGGACATGCTGAGCGCCCATGGCGCTCTGTATGAAAAGGGCGAGGACTGGGCCAGTTTTGTCCGCGTCGATGGCAAGCTGGTGACCGGCCAGAATCCGGCCTCGTCCGAAGCCGCGGCCCACAAGCTTCTGGCGCTGATCTAGCCGCCAGCGCAACACCGCCGGCCGGCGCGGCGGGCAGGGCGATCATAACTGCCTTCACGGCTCTAACGAGCTGGCCGGCCAGGCGAGAAGTGATATGCACAACAGGGGCCCGGTGAAACCGCCGGGCCCTTTTTGCCGGCAGGGTTTGACCGGCAGCGGGGGGCGTGTGGTGGACATCGCAATGATGGCAAGTCTGGGCGGGTTGATCCTCGCCATGTGGGGCACGCCCGGGCCGAATAATCTCATTCTTCTGACCTCCAGCGCCATGTATGGCGCCCGTGCCGCCATACCCCACTGGATCGGCGCCAATCTGGGATTCGCGCTTTTGCTCACCGCCATGGTGTTCGGGCTGGGCGAATTGTTTGACCGCTTTGCCTGGACAGCGCTGATCGTGCGGGCCGGCGGCGCCGCCTGGCTCGGCTGGATGGGCTGGACCTATATCCGCGCCGGCATTCGCGGCGGCGTGACCGATCCCGCTGCCGCGGCCAAACCGGGCACGCGCCCGATGCGGATCCACGAAGCCGTGCTGTTTCAATGGGTCAATCCCAAGGCGCTATTGCTGGCCATGTCGATTGTCGGCACCTATTCGGCGCTGGCGACGACATCGGGCGAGCGGGCCGCGATCATGGTCGGTGTGTTCGCTGTAGCGGGCACGCCTTGCGGCCTGCTCTACATGCTGGCCGGCGGGGTGCTCAAACGCCTGATGGCCAACCATCATCATGCCCGCATCCTCAATCTCTCCATCGGCGCGGTGTTTCTCGCCACCGTTGTGATGATCCTGACCGCTGGCTGAGCGGCGGGTCGCACTGCGATGCCGGCTTGAATCCGGATCAGACCTGCCGGAATGAGGCGGTCTGCACCGGGAGCCGCGCTTGATGGATATTGCCCTGTATCTGAGCTTTGTCGGCTTCGTCATCCTCATGTCGGTAACGCCCGGCCCCAATAATCTGATGCTGATGAGCTCGAGCGCCCTGTTCGGCGTGCGCGCCACGCTGGCCCACTGGCTCGGCGTGACGGTCGGGTTCAACATCATGCTGGTGGCTGCCGTCTTCGGACTGGGCGAGCTGGTGGTGCGCTTTCCCCTGGCGCTGAGTGTCGTCAAATTCGGCGGCGCGCTCTGGCTGGCCTGGATGGCCTGGGGCTTCCTGGCTGCCGGCCTGGCCGATCCGCAAGCGGGCGGCAAGGCGAAACCGGCGGCGCGTTCGCGGCCTCTTACACTGTATGAAGCCGCGCTTTTCCAGTGGATCAATCCGAAGGCGATGCTGATGGTCCTGTCGGCGGCCGGTGCCTATATCACGCTGGTTGACACCACCACCGGGCGTGCGGCGCTGATGGTCGGCACATTTCTGGTCTTCGGCTCGCCGTCCGGTCTGTTGTGGGTCTTCGCCGGGGGCACGCTGAAACGCGTCATGGCCGAGGGCCGTTCGGCGCGGCTGCTCAATATTGCCATCGCCGCGATCCTGGCGGCGACCATCATGATGATCGTGCTCGGCTAGGGCCTTGCCGATCCGCCCGGCTGGGGTCAGTTTGCGTGCGACTCATCCCACAGCACCAGCGAGGCCCGGCATGTCTTCCCTTCACGCCCTGATCGAACGTCTGCCCAAGGCCGAACTTCACTTGCATCTGGAAGGCTCGCTGGAGCCGGAATTGATGTTCGAACTGGCGCAGCGCAATGGTATCGAGATCCCCTTCGCCTCGGTCGAGGATATCCGGGCGGCCTATGATTTCAGCAATCTGCAGGACTTTCTCGACATCTATTATGTCGGCATGAATGTGCTGATCACGCAGGCTGATTTCCACGATCTTACCATGGCCTATCTGACCCGCGTTCATGCCGACAATGTGCGCCATGTCGAGGTCTTCTTCGATCCGCAGGGCCATACCGATCGCGGCATCGCCTTCGCCACCGTCGTCAATGGCATCACCTCGGCCCTTGATGAGGGCAAGCGGAAATGGGGCATTACGTCCAAACTCATCCTGTGTTTCCTGCGTCACCTGTCCGAAGAGGCCGCCTTCGAGACGCTGGAAATGGCATCGGAGCATCTCGACCGTATCGATGGTGTCGGGCTGGATAGTTCCGAGCTTGGCCATCCGCCCTCGAAATTCCGCCAGGTGTTTGCCGCCGCCGGCACGCTCGGTCTCAAGCGCGTCGCCCATGCCGGCGAGGAGGGGCCGCCCGCCTATATCCATGAAGCGCTCGACATGCTGGATATCGACCGGCTCGATCACGGCAATCGCGCCCTGGAAGACGGCACGCTGGTCGCCCGTCTCGGACGCGAGAAGATGACGCTGACCGTGTGTCCGCTCTCGAACCTGCGCCTGTGCGTCATCGACCGGCTCGAGGATCACCCGATCAAGACCATGCTCTCGCTGGGCCTGCGCGCCACGATCAATTCCGACGATCCGGCCTATTTCGGCGGCTATATCAACGAGAATTTCCGCCGCACCGCCGATGCGATCGGGCTGACGGCCGACGAGATCGTAGAGCTGGCGAAGAATAGCTTTCGCGGCAGCTTCCTGGAACCGGCCGAGATCGAGGCGCATCTGGCGGCGATCGATGCGGCGGTCGCTGGCGCGAGCGTTGCCGCAGACTGATCCGGGCGGGGTCTGCTTTACGTGGAGCGGTGGCCGCAAACCGCCGCCCGAGGCGAGACGGTCTAGGTCAGGCAGACCCAGGCGCTTTGCGCCGTTATTCTGTGGCCCTCTCCGGATCGCTGAAACTGCCACCATTGTCCGACGCAGGAATCCTGGGGCAGTGCATTGGATTGGCACAACATGATCTCCCCGCTGGGCAGGGCGAACCAGGTTTCGTGGTTCATCGGGGCGGCCCCGGGGAAATTGGGATCGGCATCGGCCAGGGCGCGCAAATCGGATGCAGGGGTGGCCGCCGCTTCGACCGGCGACCACGGGCGCAGATCGCCAGCCCCGCACATGCCGCGTTGCGCGTCCATCTCCGGCCTCTGGCAGCCGGACAGCGCCAGCGCCAGCGCCACGGGAAATAAGACCACCGGAATACGCAAATCGATCACTCCTTCGCTCTGGCCAGCATGCCGCAAAGTCTCTGCGCTGCAAATCGGCCAGAATCGGGGATTGATCGGCCGGTCGGTGCAGGACCCAGCCATGGCTCTCCGAGCCGGTCATCTTGCCGGAGCGCTTGTATGCTCAGCTTGCACTATCCCCCCTGGGGGGATAGTGCTTGCCCATGTCCCACGCCAATAACACTGATATTCTCAAACGCCTTGCCCGTGCCCGCGGGCATCTGAACTCGGTCGTCACCATGGTCGAGGAGGGGCGTGATGCGTTGGCGATCGCGCAGCAAATGCAGGCGGTGATCAAGGCGCTGGAGAAGGCCAAGCAGGAGCTGATCCTGCACCATATCGATCACCATCTCGTCGAGGCCAGCGAAGCGCTGCCGCAGGATGTCCGCGACCGGCTGGCCGAGTTTCGCGAGATCAGCAAATACCTTTGAAAGCGCTCCCCATGCACACTGAATCGCTCAAGACCCTGCAGCACGATCATGTTTTCCTTGGTGAAAACCATGACCGCAATGCGCGCCGCACCTGGATTGTCATCGCGCTGACGGCGGCGATGATGGTCGGCGAGATCATCGCCGGCACGATCTATGGCTCGATGGCGCTCTTGGCCGACGGCTTCCACATGGCGACCCATGCCGGGGCGCTGGCGATTGCCGCTCTGGCCTACTGGTTTGCCCGCCGGCACGCGCATGATCCGCGCTACACCTTCGGCACCGGCAAGCTGGGCGAACTGGCCGGGTTTTCCAGCGCCATCATCCTGGCGATTGTCGCCCTGTTGATCGGCTATGAGTCGGTGATGCGGCTGGCCTCGCCGATCACGATCCGCTTCGACGAAGCGATTGCCGTCGCCGTGCT
>JBNMNI010000138.1:0-4784 GCA_051275375.1 Maricaulis sp.
GGGCCGTCGAGAATGGCGCGCAGATCTGTGGTGGCACCGGTGCGGGTCAGGACGGCGCGGGCGCTCAGCCCGCCGCCGGTGGCGAGGGTTTCCACTTCGGCATCATCGCCCAGGGTGAGGCGGGTCTCGATCCGCAAGTCCGGCGCGTCGGACAGTGAAGCGGCGGTCAGGCCACTCGCCGCAAGCTGTGCCGTGCCGCGCCAGATGCCATCGCTCTGTTGCAGCGCGGCGCTGGCATCGATCATGCCGTCCACTTCCGGCAGCCCCGCCAGATCGACCAGCAGGGCGACCGGCAGGCGTTCGACCTCGAGGTCGAGCCGGGCCTGATCGGCGGTCTCCTGCCAGTGGGCGCCCAGCAGGCCGCCGCCAAAGCTGATCCGGCCGCCGAGCGAGCGATTGGCATCTTCGATCACAGCGAGGATGGGCTCGACGGTTTCCCAGGCATTGGTACCGAGATGTCCGGCCGGGCGCAATTCGGCGCGCAGACCGGTTTCGCTCAGGCCGATCTCTCCGGTGGCGGTGAGATCGAAGGGCATGCCGGCAAGCCCGGAGAGGTTGGCGTCCAGGGCGAGGCCGGACATGGGTCCGCTCAGCGAGACCTGGGCATCGGTGAGCACGAATGAGCCGCCGACCATGTCCCTTGCGCCCAGGCGGGCATCGAAATCACCGTCCAGCAGGGCGTCGAGCGCCGCGTCATATTCCAGCGAGAGCGACCAGCGCGCCTGGGTTCCGGCCAGCAGGCTGAGATGGAGCGTCTCGTTCTCGATGCGGGCGTCGGCTTCGATCACTGATGGGCCGAATTGGCTGTCGCGCACCGCCATCGTCCAGTCGGCGCCGTCCTGGAGGGCGGTGCCCGCGAGCACCAGATCGCGGCTGTCATAGCGGCCGGCCAGGGTCCAGTCGGCCGCGATATTGCCATCATCAAACCGGGCATTGAGCGCCAGTCTGGGCAGGTTGAAGCGGGTCGCGCCGACCAGGATGGCTTCGGTGGCTGTCACGGTGCGGGCGGTGATCAGGCCATCGGCCGAATTCAGCTCGAAGCCGGTTGCCAGCCCGCCGGCAAAACTCAGCGCCACGCCGTCCAGCGTGCCGGAAAACGCCAGATCGCCGCTCGCCTGCCAGTCGGTGCCGGAACTGCCTTGCGCCTGCGCTTCCAGCGAGAGCTGGGTGGAGCGTAGCGAGAGTTCGGGCACGCGCCAGCCGGCCTCTTCCAGGCGCAGGGTCGCGGTGAGGCTCAAGGCCTCGATCAACGGGGCCAGGCGCGCATCGGTCTCGATGGCGCTGCCATCAATCACCAGGGCGATCTCATTGGCGCCCGTGGTGGTGATGACGGCGGTCACCGGGCCGCTGGCGCGGTCGGTCAGGCGGGCAATATCATCCAGGGCAGCGCGGGCATTGAGGGAGATCCGCTCGGTGCCGGGGCCGTAAAATCCGTCGGCATCGATGGTGAGATGGGCGCCGGCCAGGCGCGAGCCGGTCAGTTCATAGCGGCCCTGTTCGAGATCGGCGGCCAGATCGAGTGTCAGACTGGCCCGGGAGCCGAGCAAGTCATTGAGAACACTTTCGCCCAGGGCCGGGTCGGACAGGGTGAGCTGGGCGGCGAGCGCGAGCTGTCCGGTCTCATAGCGCAGCTGCACCGGTCCGGCGACCGCGCCGATTTGCGCTTCGGCAGCACTCAGCGCCTCGATGGCCAGATCGCCCTCGAGGCGATAGCCGGCACTCCGATCGACAACCCCGTCGAAGCGCAGCGAACCGGCACTGGCTTCGCCGCCTGTCAATTGCGCCAGCGCCCGGCCGCGCGTCTGCAGCGCCAGATCCCAGTTCTGTTCGGCATTGAGGGCGAGCTCGATATCGAGCGTATCCGCTTGCAGCCGGGCATTTCGCAGGCCGAAACTGTTGATCGAGCCATTGGCGCTGATCTGGCCGTGCGACAGGATTGGCGCGATGAATTCGGGCAGTCCGGTCCAGTTGCCCGGTTCGACCGCACTGTCGATCTGCCACTCATTGCCGGTCCAGCTCAGCTGACCATTGGCCAGTTCGCGCCCGGTGAGCTGGATGCCGAAATGGCCTTCGCCGCCATCCCGGTCACCGCCGAGCTCGGCGGCGATGTCGATCTGTTCGGCGGGCATTTGCGCCAGCGTCGCCAGCGGGCCGCCCGGGGCGCCGGAGGCGGTGAAATTGCCGATGATACGGCCATCATCGAGAATTTCGAAGCGGCCATCAATCGCATCGCCCGGCGCATCCAGCCGGATGATCGAGAAGGAAACCTGTCCCGGCGCGCCGGTTTGCAATTGCACCTCGCCCCGGGCCTGCAGGCTTGCGGCCTGCCCGGCGATGCCTTCGGCGAGGTCGAGCCGGTCGATGCGCGCCTCGCCCAGGATGAAATCGGGCAGGCCGCCGCCGGTCTGGGCCGCCGGCGCTTCGTCCGGCAACTCGGGTGTGCGGGCAATGGCGAGGCGCTCGATCGTGAACCGGTCGATCCGGATCGGACCCTTGGCCAGCGAGAGCGGCTGCCAGCGCACTGTCAGGGTTTCGGCCTCGAGCCAGACGCCGGACGCATCCGACAATTCGATACGGTCAATGCTGAATTGCGAGAGCAGATCGCCGTGCACGCCCTCGATCCGGAGCTGGCCGATATGGCCGATCTCCTGTCCGTCGACGAGCGAGCGCACGAGCCAGCGGCCCGGCCCATTGCTCAGCGCGATCACCGCCCCCGCCACCAGGACGAGCAGCAGGCCGGCCACAATCGCCAGGGCTTTGACAATGCCGCGCCAGGGAAAATCTCTCGCCATCATCAGAAAGCCTGACCGAGGCTGAAATAGATCTGGATGGCGGCGTCGCCGGGGCGGCGATCAACCGGTGTGGCGATATCGAAGCGCAGCGGGGCGAAATCGAAATAATAACGCGCGCCGATCCCGATGGCGCTGCGCAGGTCGGAAAAGCCGGGGGTGGACTGGCTGGAGGCGGCGCCGGAATCGAGGAAGGCCACGGCGCCCCAGCGACCTTGCGCCCGCCAGCGCAATTCCAGGCTCGTCTCGGTGACCGACAATCCGCCGAAGGGCGCACCGTCGGCGCCGGCCGGGCTGAGCAATTGATAGCCGAAGCCGCGCACGGAGCCGCCGCCGCCGGCATAGAAACGCAAATCGGCCGGCAGGTCCGCAGCATTGGTGCCGATCGTGGTGCCAAGCCGCACTCTTGCCGCCGCGACGAGATCCTCGGTGAGCCGGTAATAGCTGCTGGCGCGCGCCTCGATCCGGACATAGCGCGATTCAACATCGCCGAAAGTCGTGGCCGGCGAGACTTGCAGCCGGGCGCGCAGCCCCTCGACCGGGTCGAGCGGATCATTGCGCGAATCATAGGCGGCGCTGAGATCGAGGGCGAGGGTGTTGGCATCGCGCGGCCCGGTAATGTCGGTCACTTGCGAGATGTCGAGCCGCGTGCCGGCGCCGTATTCGCGGCGTGCGCCGACCCGGCGGGTGATGCCGGCGCGCAGGAGCAGCTCGGTCTGGTCGAAAGCATCGGTTGCCTCCGACTGGAGCCCGGCGCTGAACAGCAGGGTTTGCTGGTAGCGGTGCCAGTGCGGCAGGGTCAGCGTCGCGCCCAGCCCCTGCTGCAGGGTGGCGATGCTGGCTTCCACGGTGAGGGTCTCGTCGCCGAGAAACAGATTGCGCCGCGTCCAGTCGATATTGGCACCGGCGCCTTCGCTGGTGGCATAGCTCAAAGAGGCTTCAATGCTGTGGCGCGGCGCCTGTGTGAGCGAAACGCGCACGGGGCGCTGGCCCGTCACCGGATCGACATCGCCCAGCATGACCTGCGAGGTGCGCACGCTCGACAGCGAATCCAGCCGGCGTTGATATTCCAGGATTTCGGCGCGGCTCGCTATGGCACCGGGTTGCAGCGGCGAGATGCCCGCGATGAATCCGGGCCGCCAGCCTTCGCTCTCCAGCTGGAAGGGCCCGAAGATTGTGAAAGGGCCGGTATCATAGATGAAGTGGACCTGCGCCGTGTCGGTCGCGTGATCGACCGTAACGCGGCGCTCGCCGGTCTCGGCGCTGGGCCAGCCGGCGCCTTGCAGCGCGGCCAGGCCAAGCGCGTCACTGGCGATGACGTCGGCAGCGCGCAGCGGCGCATCCACACGCAGGGTGATGGCGTCGCGTGCGATCGATGCAGCCTCCGCATCCGGCGCGGTTACCGCGTCAATGCCGGCGATCCGGATCCGAGGGCCGAGGGTGATATGGATCGTGGCACGCGAATCGGAATCGACGCGCGGGTCGACCTGGGACCGGTAATAACCTTCCGAGCGCAGAAGCCGCCGAGCCCGGTCGGCCGCCGTGCGCGCCTGCCGCAGCGGCCCGTCGGCCGGACTGTCGGTTTCGGCCCGTTCGCCGATCGCGGCTTCCAGCGCGCGCGCCAATTGCGGATCATCAACGCCCTCCATGGCCGCGAGCGGGGCTGCGGCTGCCGGTCCACACGCGATCAGTGCGGCAAGAGAGAAGACAAGGAATTTCAAGCGGAGCCACCTTCCTCCGGGGCATGTGCTCATATAGGCATAGGGAAGCGTCCTGTCACAAACTCTGTGCACGGCCGGCGCGTCCCCGGCACCGGTCCGGCGCGCCTTGTGTGGGCACGGGCCGGTCAAGGCGAGCCATCGCCAAATTGCCACCGCAATCTTGCGGCAGGAAGGCAGGGTGGCAGAGGGAGAATGGCCGGGCATGGCGATATTGTTTCAAGTCCTGCTGGCCGCCACAAGCCTGGTGTTGGCCGGTGCCGCTGCGGGCGATGGT
>JBNMNI010000139.1:0-4783 GCA_051275375.1 Maricaulis sp.
GCGATTTCCTTCACCAGGCGCGATGAAATGGCCTGATGACGCGGATCCGCCATCAGGAAGACAGTCTCGATATCATCATTGAGCTGCTGATTCATCGCCACCATCTGGAATTCATACTCGAAATCGGACACGGCGCGCAGGCCGCGCACGATCGATTGTGCCCCGACCTGTTCGGCGAAATGCATCAGCAAGCCCTTAAAAGGCCTGACCTCGATCACGGTCTCGTCGGCGAAGGGCGCCGCCTGGGCCTCGACCATGGCGACCCGCTCTTCCAGTGAGAAGAGCGGTTGTTTGGCGGCATTGATCGCCACACCGATGACCAGACGGTCAACCAGTTTCACGGCCCGCCCGATGATATCGAGATGCCCATTGGTCAGCGGGTCAAAAGTTCCCGGATAGAGCGCAGTGCGGCGTATCATGATCAGCCTTGCGCCCCCTCGCCGCCATCGGCGTCCGGAGCCATGTCCTCATCAATCTCCTCGCCCTCATCGCCCGCATCCTGGATGCGCACGACGGCGACGACGTTTTCGCCTTCATTGAGACGGATCAGGCGCACGCCGCGGGTCGAGCGACCGGCAATGCGCACGGTATCGACCGGGAAGCGGATCAATTGCCCGCCATCGGTAACGGCCATGATCTGATCGCTGTCATCGACGCCGAAACTGGCGGCCAGCTCGACGCCGCGCTTCAGATCGGTCGCGGCGACCCCCTGATTGCCGCGTCCCATGACGCGGTAATCATAGGCGCTGGAGCGCTTGCCCATGCCGTCGACGCCGACGGTAAGGAGGAATTCCTCGGCAGCGCCCAGTTCGGCAATGCGTTCCGGCGACAGGGCAGCAATTTCGCCCTCATCATCGCCATCAGCCGCATCGCCGGCATCGGTGACCGGCAGCTCATCGCTCTCATCGCCGAGCGCGAGGCGCATGGCGGTGGCGTGTTTGATATAGGCGCGGGCTTCAGGCGAGGTGACATCGACATGATGCAGGATCGCCATCGAGATCAGGCTGTCGCCCTTGGCCAGACGGATGCCGCGCACCCCGACCGAGGAACGGCCGGCGAAGATGCGCACATCATCGACCGGGAAGCGGATGGCGCGGCCCTTGTTGGAGACCAGGAAGACATCATTGGCCTCGGTGCACAGGCGCACCGCAACAATGCTGTCATCTTCTTCCAGCTTCATCGCGATCTTGCCATTGCGATTGACCTGGACGAAGTCGGACAGGCGGTTGCGGCGAACCGTGCCGCGACCGGTCGCGAACATCACATTGAGCTGGGCCCAGCTATCCTCGTCCTCGGGCAGAGCCATGATCGAGGTGATGGTTTCGCCCTGCTGCAGCGGCAATAAATTGATCATCGCCTTGCCGCGCGTATTCGGTGCGCCGAGCGGCAGACGCCAGGCCTTGGTCTTGTAGACCATGCCGCGATTGGAGAAGAACAGAAGTGGCGCATGGGTCGAGGTCACGAACAGGGTCGTGATGAAATCCTCATCCTTGGTCGCCATGCCGGAACGGCCCTTGCCGCCGCGGCGCTGGGCCCGGTAATCGGACAGGGCCGTACGCTTGGCATAGCCGCCATGGGTGACGGTGACGACCATTTCTTCGCGCGGGATGAGATCCTCGTCCTCGAAATCGAATTCGCCATCGATGAAGATGGAGCGGCGCGGCGTGCCGAAATTATCGCGCACTTCGGTCATTTCGGACCGGATGATTTCGAGCACACGGTCACGCGAACGCAGGATGTCGAGCAGATCTGCGATCTGTTCGGCCAGCGTTGCGGCCTCGTTCCCGAGCTCGTCGCGGCCCAGGCCTGTCAGGCGGTTGAGGCGCAGTTCGAGGATGGCGCGAGCCTGTTCCTCGGTCAGTTTCAGCGTGCCGTCTTCCTGCAGCACCGAACGCGGATCGGCGACCAGGCTGACCAGGGGGGCCACATCATGGGCCGGCCAGTGGCGGGCCATCAGGCCTTCGCGGGCAGCGGCCGGATTCGGCGCCGCACGGATCAGGGCGATGACTTCATCGATATTGGCCACGGCCAGCGCCAGGCCGACGATCACATGGGCACGATCACGCGCCTTGGCGAGTTCGTGCTTGGCGCGGCGGGCGACGACTTCTTCGCGGAAGCGCAGGAATTCCTTGAGGATATCCATGACGCCTAGCAATTGCGGACGGCCACGCACCAGCGAGAGCATATTGGAGCCGAAACTCGTCTGCATCGGCGACCAGCGATAGAGCTGGTTGAGGATGACATCGGCATTGGCATCGCGCTTGAGCTCGATGACGACGCGCATGCCGGTGCGATCGGATTCGTCGCGCAGATCGGCAATGCCCTCAATCTTCTTCTCGCGCACCAGGTCGGCGATCTTTTCGATCATCGTGGCCTTGTTCACCTGGAAGGGGATTTCGTGGACGATGATCGCCATGCGATCCTTGCGCACTTCCTCGACGGTCGCCAGCGAGCGCATGATGATTGAACCGCGCCCGGTCGCCACCGAGCTGCGCGCGCCGGAGCGGCCGAGAATCTGGGCTCCGGTCGGGAAATCGGGGCCCGGAATGTATTCGAGCAATTCGTCTTCGCCGAGCAGGGGATTGTCCAGCAGGGCCAGCGTGGCATTGATCACTTCGACCAGATTATGGGGCGGGATATTGGTCGCCATGCCGACGGCGATACCGCCGGCGCCATTGACCAGAAGATTGGGGAAGCGCGCCGGCAAAACCGTCGGCTCGTGTTCCTGGCCATCATAATTGTCGCGGAAATCGACGGTGGATTTGTCGATATCGGCCAGAAGCGCGCTGGCCGGCTTGTCCATGCGCACTTCGGTATAACGCATTGCGGCGGGCGGATCGCCATCGACCGAGCCGAAATTGCCCTGCCCGTCGAGCAAGGGCAGACGCATCGACCAGGGCTGGGCCATGCGCACCAGCGAGTCGTAGACGGCCTGATCGCCATGCGGGTGATATTTACCGATCACATCGCCGACGACCCGCGCAGACTTGCGGTAGGGCTTGTCGGGCGTGTAGCCGTTTTCGTGCATCGACCACAGAATGCGCCGGTGCACAGGCTTGAGACCGTCACGCGAATCCGGGATGGCACGGCTCACGATCACGCTCATGGCGTAATCGAGATAGGAGGTGCGCATCTCGTCTTCGATGGAAATATTGCCAACGCCTTCCGGCAGGGCCGGCGGCGGGGTCAGAACGTCGTCGTGATCGCTCAAGGCGGTCCTCTCTCATTCGCGTCGCTGCCGGGCGAATAACCCCGCTGCGCAAAGCAAAACGCCGCCTTGTATCCGGCACACAGAATCGGTGCGTGAATCAGGCGGCTTTCCTGTCACCAAGTCTTAACAATCGCAGGCCCGTAGGGCAAATGCGCAGGGCGGTTGCGGCGCGCCGCTGATACGGGTCGGGGCGCTGACAAGAAACTGTCTCGCATCCCTGTTAGTCCGGGCCCACTTGCCAAAGCCGGCACGGTGACGAACCGTGTGGCCGACACCGCTTCACTGACGGCATTTCGCCGGACCCAAACAGGGATGATTGCCATGAGACATTCGAGCCTGCCCCTCGGCACACTCGCCCGGATCGCCCTTGTGGCGCTGGCCGCCCAGCTGGCCGGCTGCGTCCACACGCCAGCAGCGCCAACAGCCAATGACACCCCCCTCGTGCTGATGATCGGTCTGGACGGGCTGCGCTATGATGCGATCGATCGCTGGGACGCGCCCAATCTGCGCGCTTTGGCAGCGCGCGGCGTTCGTCCGCAGAGCCTGTATCCGGTGATGCCGTCGAAAACCTTCGTCAATTTCTACTCGCTGGCGACCGGGCTCTATCCCGAGCATCACGGCATGGTCTCCAATGCACCCTATGACCGCGTCTTTGACGAGGTCTTCTCCAACAGTAATGGCGGGCCGCAGGACCCGCGCTGGTGGGGCGGCGAGCCGATCTGGATCACGGCGGAAAACCAGGACGAGCGGGCCAATATCATGTTCTGGCTCGGCTCGGAGATCGCGCATGAGGGCGTGCGCCCCTCGGTCTGGCATCCTTACTGGCATGAAATGCCCTATCAGGACCGCGTCGACGAAGTCCTGTCCTGGTATGATGCGCCGCCGGCCGAACAACCGCGCCTGGCTGCGGTCTATTTCGATCATGTCGACAGCATCACCCACCGCGCCGGCCCGTTCACACCGGAGGAAGGCGAGGCCGTCGCCGTCGTCGACGCCCTGGTCGGCGAGCTGGTCGATGGCCTGACAGAGCGCGGGCTGATCGAGCGCACCAATATCATCATCGTCTCCGATCACGGCATGGCGGCAGTCTCGGCCGGGCGCAGCATCGCGCTGGACACGCTGGCCGATCTGGACGGGCTGTTCGTGCCGGAATTCTCCGGCAGCCGCGGCGCCGGGCTGGAACCCTTCATCATGGCCTATGGCGAGGTGGAAGCCGTCGACCGGGCCTATGCGGCGCTCAATGGCGCCAATGAACATGTCTCCGTCTACCGCCGCGGCGCGATGCCCGAGACCTGGCATTTCGACCATCCTGATCGCGGGCCCGACCTTTTGGTACTGGCCGAGCCGGGCTGGCTGCTGACGCTGAGCACGGCAGACCTTTCCGGTCCCTGGCTTTCGAGCATGAGCGGCACGCATGGCTACGACAATCGCGCTGAAAGCATGGGCGCCACCTTCATCGGCGCCGGGCCGATCTTCCCGGCCGGCACGCGGCCGGAGGCCTTCGAAAACGTCAATGTCTATCTGATGATTGCCTGTGCCCTCGGCCTCGAACCGGCAGCGACCGACGGTGAT
>JBNMNI010000140.1:0-4752 GCA_051275375.1 Maricaulis sp.
CGTCGGAACCGCCGGAGATATTGTCATCGACGGTCTGCAGCGCGCGGGCGAAGGCGCTCGGCGACAGCGCCATCTTGGCCAGGGCGGCGATGCGCGAGCCGCCGGCCATCGGCGTGATCCAGTAGGTGGCTTGCGTATTGGTATCGGTGGAGAATTCGCGCAGATCGACACCGATCACGACGCAATTGATCGCCGCATTGCGCGCCGCAAGCGCACTGGCGCGCGCCAGCTCGAAGGCCGAAGTGCCGGCCATGGCAAGGTTTTCATAGCCGCCGGGCCAGTCGGGCAGATCGCGCGGAAACCCATCCATCACGCGCGAACTGCCCAGGGTGATCGTGCCCGCCTCGCTGGTTAAAAGACGATGGCCGACATGGACGCGATAGCCATCCTCATGCGCGCGGGTGCGGCGGGCATTGACGCCCTCGATCGAGATCCAGGGGGCGATGTCATAGGGATCGACGATCAGGGTGAAGCCGCCAAAGCCGACAAGCCAGGCAGTCAGCGTCGCCATGAAGAGGCGCGCATAGCCGGCCAGACGCTTGCCAGCATCGGCCCCGGGGGCGTCAGAAGCGGTAATAGATGAACTCCGCTATCGTCCAGGAATTGATGATGGCGAGGAAGAAGAGGCTGGCGATCAGGATGGCGCTCGTGGTGCTGGCCGACCAGCGCCAGCCCTTTTGCAGATTGTTTTCCTGGCCCGCCAGGGTGCGCGGATCGAGATAGCGCGAGACGGCCGAGATGGTGTCGGGCAGGGCCCAGATGATCGCCAGGCTGACGACAATCGCGATGAAGGGATCATCGCCGACATTCTCGCCCAGCCCGTTGAGCCCGGCCATGCCGGCCAGCATGGCGCTGGCGGCGTCAAAGCTCTCGGCGCGGAAGAAGACCCAGGCAAAGGTGACGAAGGCGAAGGTCAAAAGCGGCGCGAGGAATTTCAGCGGCCGCGGGAAGAGCCCGCCGGGGAATTTGCTGTCGATCCAGTGACACCAGGCCAGGCCCAGCCCGTGCAGCCCGCCCCAGACGACGAAGGTCCAGGCGGCACCGTGCCACAGCCCGCCCAGCAGCATGACGATGAAGAGATTGGCCCAGCGGCGCGTCTCGCCATGGCGGTTGCCGCCTAGCGGGATGTAGAGATAGTCGCGCAGGAAGCGCGACAGGGTGATGTGCCAGCGGCGCCAGAAATCGACGATGGATGTGGCGCGGTAGGGTGCGTTGAAATTGGCCGGGATGTGAAAGCCGAACATCCGCGCCAGACCGAGCGCCATGTCGGAATAGCCGGAAAAATCGAAGAAGATCTGGAAGGCATAGCACAGCGCCGAGGTCCAGGCGGCCAGCGCGCCGACCTCGCCGCCATGGGCCGCCATGTCGAACCCGCTCGAGGCGAAGGGTTCCAGATTGTCCGCCAGCAGGACTTTCTTGGCCAGGCCGAGGGCGAAAATCGTGAAACCGACGCCGAGATTGTCGGACAGGACATCCTTGCGCCTGGAATCGTCGAACTGGTCGGCAATCTCCTTGTGGCGAATGATCGGCCCGGCGATCAATTGCGGGAAGAAGGAGACAAACAGCGCATGCTTCACCAGCGTGCCCGGGCTGGCATGATTGCGGGCGACATCGACCAGATAGCTGATCTGCTGGAAGGTGAAGAAGGAAATCGCCAGCGGCAGCGCGAGATTCGTCAGCGGCAGATCGAGCCCGGTGACCGCATTGGTATTGGCGACAAAGAAGTCGGCGTATTTATAGAGCCCGATCAGGGAGAGATTGAACACAATCCCGATCGCCAGCCAGGGCTGGGCGCCGCGATCGCGGATCGCGATACCAAAGCCGTGATTGACGATGATCGAGCTGATCAGCAGTGCCAGATAGCTCGCATTCCACCAGCCATAGAAGACCATCGAGGCCAGGGTGAGCAGGGCCAGCGCCGCGGAATGTCCTGCATAGCGGCGCGCGGTGTAATAGATCACCAGCGTCACGGGCAGGAAGACGAACAGGAATTCGATCGAATTGAACAGCAAGGCCGGCTCCCCAGGGGCTGTTCAGGTGTGTGCCGCATTTGGCCGGAGAGTTAAAGCGCGTTTGTCGGAAAGCCGGTTTGGCGCCCGTCCGCCGCCGTCCACAAGCATTGACATTCGCCCCCACACCGCTAGAACCCCTTTTCCCTCGCCGGAGCCTTGCTCTGTGTGGATCAACCCCAACGGGACGATGCGTGGACCGCCGTTTAGATCGTGGACCTTGAGGGAGGTTCACCGGGCCGTATCGATAAGAGAGAACATGTCAAAACGTCATAGCCAGAAATACAAGATTGACCGCCGCCTGGGTGAAAACCTTTGGGGCCGTCCCAAGTCTCCTGTCAATTCACGGTCTTACGGTCCTGGCCAGCATGGTCAGCGTCGCAAGAGCAAGGTCTCCGATTTCGGCCTTCAGCTGCGCGCCAAGCAGAAGCTGAAAGGCTATTACGGCAATATCACCGAGAAGCAGTTCCGCCGCACCTTTGACGAAGCTTCGCGTCGCAAGGGCAATGCTGCCGAGAACCTGATCGGCCTGCTGGAATCGCGCCTCGATGCGCTGGTCTACCGCGCCAAATTCGTGCCGACCGTGTTTGCGGCGCGTCAGTTCGTCAATCACGGCCATGTTCTGGTCAATGGCAAGCGCGTCAATATCGCGTCTTACCGTTGCAAGACCGGCGATGTGGTTGAAGTGCGCGAACGTTCACGTTCGATGGCGCTGGTGCTTGAAGCGCTGGAAAGCCCGGAACGCGATATTCCGGACTATATCGATCTCGACGCGAAAGCGATGAAGGTCACACTGGTGCGGATCCCTGAATTCGCCGAAGTGCCATATCCGGTACAGATGGAACCAAGCCTCGTGGTCGAGTTCTACTCCTCCTAAGCGACGCGAATATCCAGATACAAAGAGGCCGTCCGGTTATGTCGGGCGGCCTTTTTGTTAGGGTCCGGGTTTGTTAGGGTCCGGGCCGCGCCGCGCGGCCCGCGGGCGGTATCGGCATGATTTGGTCCCGAATTTGCGAGTTGTTAACACAGTGTTTCAGTTTGAGGCTGCGCGGGCGAAGATGCCCGGCAGCGGCGGACGATCCTTGGGGGGATATTCCATGCGCATGCGTTTTCTGCCGGTACTCGGTGCCGCCATTCTCTGTGTCGCCTGTTCGACCGCCGAGGCGCCGGAGCCGGCTGCCCGCACGGGCCTGCTCTCGGGCCTGCCGCCCATGCCGTCCCTGCCGACCATCAACATGCCCAATGTCAATCTGGCCGATATTCACCTGCCGGGCACCAATCGCCAGGCGCCGCAGCCCGACCCCACACTGGAGCCGGTCGTCTACTGGCGTGTGATTGATGACGACATCCTGGTGGTGCATGCCGATACGCGCGGCTGTACCGCACGGTCGGATTTCACCGTCAATGTCGAGCAATATGATGGCGATATCTATACGGTGCGCCTGGCGCGCAGCCAGCCGGACCGGTGCACCGAACCGCAGCCCTGGGGCGTGCAGCTCGGCTTTGGCTTCGAGGAACTCGGCGTGCCGGCGGGCGGCCGCGTCATCGTGCTCAATCCGATCGACCAGCGGCCCTGGGACTGGAATGAGCCGGACCGGCAGAGCCTGGCGCGTCGCTAGGCCGAGGCTTCCTGCAGCCGCTCGATCATCACCTTGTCGGGATGGAAAGCCAGCCGGTCCTTGATCGCCGCGACATGGGCGAAGGGGCCCTCATAGCTCCAGACCGCGTTTTCCAGCAAAGCCCCATCCTTGAGCCGGATGTGGAAATAGCTCGCCTTGCCCTTATAGGGGCACCAGCTGGTGTGCATTGAGCGTTGCAGGAAGCGCGGTGCGATATCGCAGCGGCGCACATAGAGCACGGGCGCATAGGTGTGTTCGCGCAGCTCCAGCGCCCCGGCCTGGGCGGCGAGCTGTTCCTCGCCGACGCTGATGCGGATCTGATGATCGACCAGGCGCAATTCGAGCGGATGATCGATGCCGGGCTGCAGGATGGGGCGGTCTGGTGTCTGTGTCATGGCGGCCCTTTTTCTGGTCAAACGCGTTCAATCACACCCTTGTCCTTGAGATAGGTCTGCAATTCGCCCGTCTCAAACATTTCCTTGATGATGTCGCATCCGCCGACAAACTCGCCCTTGACGTAGAGCTGGGGGATGGTCGGCCAGTTGGAGTATTCCTTGATACCCTGACGGATATCGGCGTCCTCGAGCACATTGACGCTCGCAAAATCGACCTGGAGATGATCAAGCACACGCGCCACGACGGAAGAGAATCCGCATTGCGGGAAGACCGGCGTGCCCTTCATGAACAGCACGATGTCATTGGTCTCGACGGTGGTCTTGATGGCGTCGTGGGCGGCGTTGGACATCATTATGCTCCTGAAAAATCCCTGTCGGGAAGGTGGGGGCTCCCGGGCCGTGCTTCAAGCCCGGCCAGCCGCGCATTGGCAGCCAGATTCGCGGATCTCGTTGTCAGGCACACTACCGCATCGATGCCGGTCTGATCGAGTGCCCATTTCAGCGCACCCCCGATTGGCACAGCCGGCCGCTGGGTCTTTGCGCCGGTCAGGGCCTGTTTGGCGGCGCGGGCAAGATACCACAGATCGGCGCGCGAGGCGGGCAGGCGCAGGCGCGACCCCGCCGCGGCGCTGATCGCCTCGATGCCGATGACCGTCAGGCCTGCCTCGCCGGCACGGGCAAGACGGGTGAGGGCGGCCGCATCGAGGCCGGCATTGACCGGCGCCATCA
>JBNMNI010000141.1:0-4747 GCA_051275375.1 Maricaulis sp.
AAGCCGGAGCGCGCCAGGCCGAAGGCGAAACTGGCCATCAGATAGGCAAAGACAATGCCGGCATAATTCGGCGCGATCAGCATGAAGCCGCTGCCGATGGCGGTGATCAGGGCGCCGAGCGACATCAGCACGCGCGGGCTGGCTTTCAGCGCCGGGATCACGATCAGCTGCGCCACGATCAGGGCGCCGGCCCCGGCGGCCAGCGCGATCGATGACATTTGCAGGCCCTGGCTCTCATCGAGTGCCAGCTTGTCCATCACAAAGAAGGACAGGGTGGAGAGGCCGAGCGACTGGGTGATCCAGATCAGCCCGCCATAGATCACGAAGGGCAATATGCGCGGATCGGCCGCCATGCCGAATTGCTTCAGCGGATTGAGCGGTCGCGACTGCACCTGTGGCGGTGTCTGCTCCGGCAGGTAGCGCCAGATGGCGAAGGCGCCCATCAGGATCAGGATCGCGATTCCGAGCATGAAAATCCCGACACCGACCATTTCGACAAAGGTCGCCGCCAGGGTCGGCCCGATCACGGCGCCGAGCCCGAAGGCGGCCGACAGGCCGGCGAGGGCTTCAGTGCGCTCTTCCTGGCTCGTGCGGTCGGCGACATAGGCCTGGGCGGCCGGATTGGTGGCCGAGCCGAGCGATCCGAATAGCGAGCGCGCCAGCGCCATGGCGAAAATCGCGCCGAGCGGCGGGATCAGCCCGGCCTCGCCGGCCGAGGCAGCACCGGCGAACATCAGCGAGGAGCAGGCAAAGGCGCACAGGCCGAAAATGATCAGCGGCTTGCGGCCGCGCCGGTCGGACAGGGCGCCCCAGAAGGGTGTCATCATCATGAACAGCACGGCGGAAATCGTATAGATCGCCCCGACCCAGTATTCCGGAACCGCTAGGCGGCGCGCCAGTGGCGGCAGGATGGCGAACAGCATGTTATTGCCGATCCCCGTCGCCATCAGGCACAGGAATAACAGGCGGAAGGCGGCTGTGCGCTGCTTCGGGCCGGACGGATTGCTGGAGTCGTAGAGCGGGATCATCGGGCGCAAAGCTTTAGGAGCTTCAGCCCGAATGGCAAGCGAGCTGTCCTGTAAACCTCCCGATAACCCTTATTCAACCGGACATTAAGCTTAACGCGTCATAGTGCCCTCAAATCGGACGGCATCAATGTCGCGATATTGAACAGGTGGATGGGTTCATGTTTCAGATTATCGGCATCATTGTCGTGTTCGCCACGGTGTTTGGCGGTTATGCGCTGGCCGGCGGGCATTTCGACGTCATCATGCACGCATTGCCGCACGAAATGATCGTGATCGGCGGCTCGGCGATCGGCGCCTTCCTGATCGGCAACAAGCCGAAAGTCGTGATGAAGACGGCCGGTGATCTTGCCAAGATTGTGACCGGGCCGAAATGGAAGGGCTCGGATTATACCGACCTTCTATCCCTGCTTTTCCTGCTGACAAAGATGATGAAGACCAAGGGCGTCATCGCGCTCGAGGCCCATATCGAAAACCCCAAGGAAAGCTCGATCTTTACCCGTTATCCGCGGATCATGAAGGATCATTTCGCGACCGATTTCATCTGCGACACGCTGCGCATGATGACGATGAATCTCGAAGACCCTCACCAGGTCGAAGACCATATGGAAAAGCAGCTTGAGAAACACCATCACGAAGCGGCCGGACCGGCGCATGCGCTGCAATCCATGGCCGACGCCCTGCCGGCCCTCGGCATCGTGGCTGCCGTGCTCGGTGTTATCAAGACTATGGGTTCGATCGACAGCCCGCCTTCCGTTCTCGGCGCCATGATCGGCGGCGCGCTGGTCGGTACTTTCATGGGCGTGTTTCTCGCCTATGGCTTTGTCGGACCCTTCGCCAGCTACATGACGGCGGTCTATGACGAGGAAGCCCAGTTCTACAAGATCATCCAGTCGGTCCTGGTCGCTCACCTGCACGGCAATGCAGCCCAGATCTCGGTCGAGATCGGTCGCGGCGGCGTGCCTTCCAAGATGCAGCCTTCCTTCCTGGCGATGGAAAAGGCGCTGGACGAGATCCCGTCCGAAGTCGGCTAAGGGGCTCCATCCACCCGTATCGAATGCAGGCGCGCGGCCCCAGGGCTGCGCGCTTTTGCGTTTGGCGGGGGACAGGATTGGTTGGTTGGCGGGCGGTCCTGCCTGGTGCCGCGCTTCGAGGCGCTTCCCATTGCTTGCGTGTCAGTGTGTCTCAGGCCGGGTCGGGCGCGGGACATGCTAGGGTGTGACTGACCGCGAACCGGACCACCGCTTTTCAGCCTCGACCGGTTCGGGCACAGAAATCGATCATCCCCGTTTGCGCTTTGGCGCCGGGCGGCGGTGCGACCCAGGGAGTCAGCCATGCAAATCCAGATCAATACCGACGAAAATATCGGCGGCAGCGAAGCCCTCTCCGCCAAGGTGTCTGCGGCGGTTCGCAGCCGCCTGGACCGCTTTAGCCAGCACATCACCCGCATTGAAGTGCATCTCAGCGACGAAAATGGCGACAAGACCGGCGGAGCCGACAAGCGTTGCCTGATGGAAGCACGTCTGGAGGGGCGCCAGCCGGAAGTCGTCAGCGAACAGGCAGCGACGCTTGAAGCAGCCTATTCCGGTGCCGCCAAGAAATTGCAGCGCGTCCTGAAGACGACACTCGGCAAGCTCAAACGGGTCAAGGGCGCCGAGACGATCCGGACCGGCGAGCCGGAATAAAAGGGGCCGTCAGGCACAGGACGAGCGCCGACAACGGGCAGGGAAAGGCGGCGATGCTCGCCGTCTTCCCGGCGCCAGTCCTTTCAATGCATGTGCTGAAAACCTGCGTCGCACGCGCCGCGCGGATCGCTCCCGCAGATCGCCCTGATCGTGGCGAGCAGTGGCGTTCAGTATTGATGGGGACGCACACACTTCCCCTCGCGGGGCCATCCTTCCAAGCCGTGCACCCGGGGCTGGTCATCGCGCGCCCTCCGGCGCTAGAACAGGGCCATGAAAATCAGCGAAGCCGATCTGCTTATCGTGCCCGGTCTGGGCAATGCCTCCGAGGATGACTGGCAGGGGCGTTGGCTGACGCGGATGCCGACGGCGCGGCGTGTCGAACAGATTGACTGGCACAAGCCGCAGCGCGAGGCCTGGGTTGCGGCGCTGGTCTCAGCCGTGGCGGAAGCGAGCAAGCCGGTGGTGCTGGTTGCGCATTCGGTCGGGATTCTCACCCTGGCCCACGCGGCACCGCTGCTCGACAAGAGCAAGGTCGCGGGCGCTTTCATGGTTGGCGTTTCCGATTGGGAGCGGCCGGAAATGGCGGAGCAATTCGGCGATCACGGTTTCGATCCCGTGCCGCATGAGCCCTTCGGTTTCCCCGCCGTATTGCTGGCCAGCTCCAATGACCCGACCTGCGATATCGAGCGCGCCGAAGTCTGGGCCAAGGCCTGGGGCGCCCGCTTTGCCGTCGTTGGCGATATGGGTCATTTCAACGCCGCCAGCGGTCACGGACCCTGGCCGGAAGGCATGCTGGCCTTTGCCAAATTCATTGCGACCCTGACCCCGCCCTCCGCATGAGCGGGGAGGGGCTGTATTGCCAGCCGCCGCAGCTGGACTGGTCGCAGCCGACCGGGCCGCGCGCGCCGGAATACGGCGATATCTATTTTTCCGCCGAGGACGGGCTGGAAGAGACCCGCGCCGTCTTCCTGCATGGCTGTAATCTGCCGCAGGACTGGAGTGGCCAGCCCAATTATGTCGTCGGCGAGCTGGGCTTCGGTACCGGGCTCAATGCGCTGGCGCTGTGGGATTTATGGCGCCGCGAGGGGCCGGCCACGGGCTGGCTGCATTTCGTCAGTATCGAGAAACATCCGCTGCGGCGCGAGGATGCCGCGCGTGGCTTTGCGGCCTGGCCTTCGCTCGCCGCTCTGAGCGCGCAATTGCTGGCGCAATGGCCCTCGGCGCTGAAGGGGGCGCACCGGCTGATCTTCCCGCAGGACCGTTTCACCATCACCCTGTTCCAGGACGAGGCCGAACAGGCGCTCGGCCAGATCGAAGCCCGGGTCGATGCCTGGTTTCTTGACGGCTTTGCGCCCGACCGCAATGAGGCGATGTGGTCGCAGCCCGTGCTCGACCGGATCGGGGAATTGTCGCGTCCGGGCACCCGGGTCGCCACCTTTACCGTCGCCGGTGCGGTACGGCGTGGCCTGCAGCAGGCGGGATTCTCGGTCGAAAAGCGCCCCGGTTTCGGCCGCAAGCGGCAAAGGCTCGAAGCCGTCCACGCCGGCGGTATGGCGGTGCCCGTTTCATCGCCGGTCGAGCGGACCCAGCCGCGCGCCGGCCGCGTCGCCATCATTGGCGCCGGCATTGCCGGGGCGAGCCTGGCCCTGGCTCTGCGCCGCCGCGGCCGCGATGTGGTGGTGGTCGATGCGATCGGTGTCGCCGGTGGTGCCTCTGGCGCTCCGGTCGGTCTTTTGACCCCGCGCCTGGAACGCACGGACCGCCCGCATGTCCGCGCCACGCTCGCCGCTTTCGACTTCGCCCGCCGCACCTATGAGGAGCTCGACGGTTTTTATCCCGAAGGCGTTTTGCGCCTGCCGCGCGACGCGGCCGATCGCGAGCGCCTGGCCCAGATCGCGGCCGTGATGGATGCCGATCATGTCTGGGATGGTGAAGGATTGTGGCAGCCGCAGGCGGCCCGCTTCGAACCGCGCAAACTGGTCACGCAATTGCTCGCCGATACGCCTCTGGTCATCGCCGCCATTGACCGTGTCGTGG
>JBNMNI010000142.1:0-4718 GCA_051275375.1 Maricaulis sp.
GAGCGAATAAAAACGGGCCGGCTCCATCAGGAACCGGCCCGCTTCATGGCCCGCCGCACAACACGCGGCAGGCCTCCCGTGGCTGGGAAGCGTATGGCGTGACTCAGCCTGCGGCGCGGACGCCATCGACATCGAGATCGTATTCGCGAACTTTTCGATACAGGGTCGAGCGCCCGACACCGAGGCGGCGCGCGACTTCGCTCATCCGTCCGGCATAGGTCTCGATCGCGAATTCGATCAGATCGCGTTCGATATCCTCGAGCGAGCGCAGATTGCCGCCGGCATCCATGATCTCGACCGGGGCAGGCTCGCCGCTGGCTGTCACCAGTGCGATGGCAGCCGGGGCAATGTCATCGGCGGCCATGGACCGGCTCTGGATATCGGGGGTCAGGCCGGAGATTTGCGGGAAATCGGCCGGTGTCAGATAATCGCCATCGGCCAGGATAACGGCGCGGAAGACGGCGTTTTCCAGCTGACGCACATTGCCCGGCCAGTCGAACTTGCTCAACAGGGCATGGGTTTCCGGCGCCGCATCGACGATGGACTTGCCTTCCTGGGCATTGAAACGGCCGATGAAGTGACGCACCAGGGCCGGCACGTCTTCCCGGCGCGAACGCAGGGAGGGAACCTCGATCGGAAACACGTTCAGACGATAGAACAGGTCTTCGCGGAAAGCGCCGCAGGCGACGCGCTCGGTCAGATCGCGATTGGTCGCCGAAATGATGCGGGTATTGACCTTGACGGGACGCTTGGATCCGACCGGGTCGACCTCGCCTTCCTGCAGGGCACGCAGCAGTTTGACCTGCATGTCGAGCGGCAATTCACCGACTTCATCCAGGAAAAGAGTGCCACCATCGGCCTCCTGGAATTTGCCCATATGCTTGCCGACCGCGCCGGTGAAACTACCCTTTTCGTGACCGAACAGGGTCGATTCGACCAGGTTTTCCGGGATGGCGCCGCAATTGACCGCAATGAAGGGTCCGCCGGCGCGCTTGGAGGCGGCCATGATCGACTGGGCCACCAGCTCCTTGCCAACCCCGGATTCGCCAAGGACCAGGATCGGAATGTCCGATTGCGCGGCGCGCTCGCCGAGCCTGACCACCTGCTGCATCGCTGCGGCATCGGCAATCATGTCGGCAAAGCCGGACAGGCCGGCCGCCTTGCGTGTCAGACGCTGGACTTCACCGCTGAGATTTTGAACCTTCAGCGCATTGCGGATCGACACCGCGATGCGTTCCGGGCTCGCCGGCTTGACGAAGAAGTCCACCGCGCCGGCCCGCATGGCCGACACCACGGTCTCGATACCGCCGCTCGCCGTCAACACGATCACCGGAAGATCCGGCAAGCGCTTCTTGACCGCTTCCAGCGTCTCCATGCCGTCCATCCCCGGCATGATCAAATCGAGCAGCATCACATCGACAGGCGATGAGGCCACACGATCCAGGGCCGCATCGCCGCTTTCTGCGGTCTCTACGCGGTAGCCTTGCTTTTCAATCACCGCCTGAAGAAGGCGGCGTTGCGTCGGATCGTCATCGACGATCAGAACTGATTTCACCATCACACCCACGCCTTTTCGGTCGCATTGTTCTCGCCGGGTCTTTTGACCTCGCTGCCGTTGCCGACAGGGCGTCTGTACGAACCGTTATGGGACACTCTTCTAAATTTCACGTTTAAGCGGCGGCAAGGACCGGTTAAGCATAAGGTCCTGGAGAGGGCTCGCCCTGGCCCCACGAGAGACGATCATGGCTGACACCACCCCCATCGCGCCGCCGCCGGTCCGCTGGCGATTTGCCGCCGGCGACGGATTTGCCGGTCTGCTCGAGCATCAGAGACTGCAGCTGATCCATGCCCTGCCTGGCATGCTGGTCTGGCCGGGCCTGCTATTCGCCCTCGCAATCGCCTTCCAGCTCCTGTCCGGCACAGTCTGGGCGATGATTGATGGCAAGACGCTGGGAATTGCGCTGGAAACCGCCCAATTCGCCGGCTCGACCCTGGCCTATGGCGTGCTGGCACTGCTGATGTGGCATCATTTCGGCATCTATGCCGCCCACCGCGCGGCCTTCTCGATCATCCCGCGCCGCTGGTCCGAACCGGTGATCGCCCTGCTGATACTGGCCTTCATGCTGACGGTTGCCAGCCCGCTCACACTCTGGTTTCACCAGCTTGCCATGCTGGATTCCAGCCTGACCCTGGCCGGCGGCGCCGAGCTGGAAGATGTCTCCAATGTCGATAATTTCATCCAGAGCGGCGCGGCCCTGTGGGCGATCATCCTGCTGACACTGGTCGCGGCGCCGATCGTCGAGGAGATCCTGTTCCGCGGCTGGATGCTGCCCATGCTGATCGCGCGCGGCGTTCCCGGACTGTTTGCCGTCCTGATATCGGGCCTCGCCTTCGGCCTGATCCATACCGGGCAGGGTCTGATGGTGATGACCTCGACCACACTGCTTGGAATCGTGCTTGGAGCGGCGCGGCTGGCCACCGGCCGGGTTGCCGCTTCGGTGCTCGGCCATATCGCCAATAATGCATGGGCGATATTTGCCATCCCCCTGCTGACCGGAATGCAGGCGGGATGAGATTGACGCAGCGCAGCATCAAGGCTAGCGCTGGATCATGACAAAGACGACCGCCCGGCCCGCACGCCCACCGGCCCCCCTGATCGAATTCAAAGGTGCCAAACCGCCCGCGCCGGCCTGGTTCGAGCGCGCCCTCGCCGTGCCGTTCGAAACCGGCACGGTTATGGTCGAAGAGGCCATGATCCACTGGAAAGCCTGGGGCAAGACCGGCCTGCCAGGCCTGGTGCTGGTGCATGGCGGCGTCGCGCACAAGGACTGGTGGGATTCAATCGGACCCTTCCTGGCGCAGACACGCCGTGTCGTGGCGCTGGATCTGTCGGGCATGGGCGATAGCGACCATCGCGAAGCCTATAATATGGATACCTATGCCGTTGAGGCGGTCACCGCCGGCCGAGCCGGCGGAGCCTTCGCTGCCGGCGCGCCCTATGTGGTGGGACATTCCTTTGGCGGTTTTGTCGCGCTGGCCACGGCGGCGGCATTCGGTGACGAACTGGCCGGTATAGCCGTGCTGGACAGTCCGGTGCGGCCACCGCGCGAACAGCGCCAGTCCTCGCCGCCCAGCCGTGGCGGCTCGGTCTATGCAACCTTCGAAGCGGCACTGGAGCGTTTCCGCCTTCTGCCGGAACAGAATTGCGCCAACGCCTTCCTGATGGACCATATCGCCCGCCAGTCGCTGAAACCGACGACGCGGCCGGATGGCAGCGATGGCTGGACCTGGAAATTTGACCCCTATCTGTGGGCCAAGCTGACCTATGACCGCAAATCGCCGGCCGAAGTTGCCGCAGCGCTGAAATGCCGGGTCGCCCTGTTCCGCGGCGCGGAGTCGAGCCTGGTCACTGACGAGGTCTGGGATTTCATGCGCGAGACTTTCGGGACCGGCACGAGCATGGTCTCCATCCCCGATGCCCAGCACCATCTGATTCTCGACCAGCCGATTGCTGTCGCTGCAGCGCTTGAAGTGCTGACCGGGCCGGGCTGGGGCTAAGCCCCCGAAGCCTGCGGCGGCGCAGGCAGGCCTCAGTCCTGGTGCTGCCGGATCTCGCGGGCGATATCATCCGGCAAGGCTGCGGGCTTCACGGCCATGGAGCGGCGCAGCGCCCCGAGAATCGCGACCAGCACGACCGCACCCAGCCAGACCGCGCCAATCAGCCGCGCCGTCGGCCAGAGCGGGTCGAAGGCGCCGAAATTGAGGTATTCCACACCGGCAAGACCTGCATAGACCAGCAGGGCAAAAATTCCGGACCAGACGGCGAACGGTATGCGCATTGGATATTCCCCCATTCCGGCCCAAAGCCATACTGAAACCGGTTCTGGCTCACAACCACCGGCGCCGGAAAAACCCGCAGCGTGGCGCTGCCGCAACAATACTGGCCTGCCCGGCCGGGCGCTGTATCTGCACTGCGGCAGTGGCGCATCTTGGCCTCGGGTCCGGCGCGTGTTATCGGCAGATCAATATCGGTGACTCGAACAGGGGCAGTCCTCATGGCAGCTGATTACACGCGCGGCGAAATGAACATCTCGGGCCAAAAGGGCACCTATGACGGCTTCATGGCCGTTACCCTCTGGAGCTCGCTGCTGCTGGCCCTGATGATTTTCTACATGACCCTGGTCTTTGCCGCCGGCGCCGACTGGATGGGCGCGCTGATCGGCGTCACGATTCTGGGCGTTGTGTTCGGCCTGCTGACCTCGATGAAGACGGCCTGGTATGTCACGGTCGGCGGCCTGTTTGTTTTCAGCCTGATCTGCGGCGGCCTGGTGCAACTCACCAGCGTCTTCCTCGCCGGCTGATCCCGACGGGCGGTCACCGCCAGAGATTCAGACCCATATTACAGGAATTTCCCAGGCGGGCCTTCCCCTGAAGGGCGAATTCGCGCATCGTAGCCGCCTGTAACTCCGAGCGGCGGAACGATATGAGAATTGCCATTCTGAAAGAGAGACATGCGGGCGAAACCCGCGTGGCTGCCACACCCGATACCGTCAAGAAATTCGTCGCAGCCGGCCATACGGTCGCGATTGAAAAGGGCGCCGGCCTCACAGCCTCGGTGACCGATGACGCCTATGCGACCGCCGGCGCCGAGATGGGCACGCTGGCCGTTGTGCTCAAGGGCGCCGATGCGCTGTTCTCGGTGCAGATGCCCGACGAGG
>JBNMNI010000143.1:0-4716 GCA_051275375.1 Maricaulis sp.
GAACTAATGGTGACAGGCACCCGTTTCATCGGCACGATGGTGCTCTGGGCGGAAGGCGGATCTCAGTGACTAACGCAGACGCGACTCTGCGGGCCGATTTCGAGGCTGCTCAAACGGGAAAGGGCTCGAGGCTGCTGCGTGCGCATGAAGCTTTGGCTCTCCTCGATTATTGCCATGCGCGCGGCTGGTTTTTCCAGTCTGTTGGAGCCTTTGAGGTTGAGGGTGAAACGGAACGCTCGAACCTGGCGCATTCGGTTCTGGGCCTGACGGCCGACGAGAGGCGGGCGGTATCGCTGAGCGACCATCGAGACATCGCCGAGGCAAAAATTCGCCGGGCATTGAATGATCCGCATCGGATCGATTTCCAGGTCTGGATCGATGAAGTGGACGCCGCGCCATTGGGCCCGGTCAATTCCTGAGCCGCCGTGGCTGCTTCTGTGCCGCGCTCGACCCTCAGCCCGCCATCCGTCATATCCCGAAGTTCATGTCGTTCCACCGCGTGACGTCTCCCCAATATCCCCCTTCACCGACAAGCCCTGTCGACACCTGAAATGCCAGACGCTAAACCCGTGCACGACTGGCCAGGGACGACGACATGACCGATACCGCTGCACTGGAAACCCTCGAGCAGGACGTGCTCGCACAGATCACCTCGGCGACCGATGAGGCCGGCCTCGATGCCGTGCGCGTCGGGGCGCTGGGCAAGAAGGGGTCTGTCTCGCTGATGATGCGCTCGCTGGGCGGTATGAGCCCCGAGGAGCGCCAGGTGATGGGGCCGGCGCTCAACGGGCTCAAGGACCGGCTTGGCGCTGCGCTCGATGCGCGCAAGGCGATGCTTGAGGCGGCAGCGCTTGATGCCGCGCTTGCCTCCGAAACGATTGATATCTCCCTGCCGGTGCGGCCCGAGGCGGCCGGCTCGATCCACCCGGTCACCCAGGTGATGGAAGAGCTGGCGGTGATCTTCGCCGATATGGGCTTTGCCGTCGCGGAAGGCTCGGACGTGGAAGATGATTTCCACAATTTCACGGCTCTGAATTTTCCGGAAGGTCATCCGGCGCGCGATACCCAGGATACGTTTTTCATGAAGCCGGACGCGGACGGGCAGCGCAAGGTCTTGCGCACCCATACCTCGCCGGTCCAGATCCGCACCATGATGAGCCAGACGCCGCCGATCCGCATTATTGCGCCGGGCCGGGTCTATCGCTGTGACTCGGACCAGACCCATACGCCGATGTTCCACCAGGTCGAAGGCCTGGTGATCGACACCGAAACCCATATGGGTCACCTCAAGGGCGTGCTGGAGGATTTCCTCGCGGCCTTCTTCGAGACCGACCAGGTGGAAACCCGTTTCCGCCCCCATCATTTCCCCTTCACCGAGCCCTCGGCGGAGATGGATGTGCGCTATGAACGCGTCGGCCAGGCGGTGAAGGTGGGATCCGGCGATAAATGGCTGGAAATCCTCGGCTGCGGCATGGTGCATCCGACCGTGATCCGCAATTGCGGCCTCGATCCGGATGTCTATCAGGGCTTCGCCTTCGGCGTCGGCGTTGATCGTCTCGCCATGCTCAAATACGGCGCGCCTGACTTGCGCGATTTCTTCAATTCCGACCAGCGCTGGCTGGGCCATTACGGCTTCTCGCCCCTGCTGCAGGCGAATATGGCCACGGGCCTGAGCTAAGGAAAATCTGACATGAAATTCCCCCTTTCCTGGCTGAAATACCATCTCGAAACCACGGCCTCGCTCGACGAGATCTGTGAGGCCATGACCATGGCCGGTCTCGAGATCGAGGAGATCGACAATCCGGCGGAGAAATTCGCCGCCTTCACCGTCGCCTATGTCAAAGAGGCGGTGCCGCATCCCGATGCCGACAAGCTGCGCGTCTGCACCGTGGAGACCGTCGACGGCATCAAGCAGATCGTCTGCGGCGCCCCCAATGCCCGCACCGGCATGCGCGCCGTCTATGCCCCGCTGGGGGCTTATATCCCCGGCCTCGATTTCGCCCTCGACAAGAAGCCGCGCAAGATTCGCGGTATCGACAGCTCGGGCATGATGTGTTCGGCCAAGGAGCTGGAGCTTGGCGAGGATCATGACGGCATTATCGATCTGGAAGGCGACTGGGCTGTCGGCACACCGGCTGTCGTGGCGCTCGGCCAGGACGATCCGGTGATCGATTTCGAAGTTACCCCCAACCGGCCCGACTGGCTTGGTGTTCGCGGGATTGCGCGCGATCTTGCCGCAACGGGCATCGGCACGCTCAAGGATGTGCCGATCGAGCCGGTCCCGGGCACATTCGCCTGCCCGATCAAGGTCGAGCTCGACTGGCCGCAAGCCTGCCCGGTGTTTGCCGGGCGGCTGATCCGCGGCGTCAAGAATGTCGCCTCTCCGGCCTGGCTGCAGCGAATGCTCAAATCGATCGGTCTGCGCCCGATCAATGCGCTCGCCGATATCACCAACATGATCTCCTATGATCGCTGCCGGCCGCTGCATGTCTATGATGCCGCAAAACTGACCGGATCGCTGCATGCGCGCCGCGGTGCTGGCGAGGGCGATGCCTTCGAGGCGCTCGACAAGAAAACCTACACCCCGAGCGAAACCATGTGTGTCATCGCCGACGAGGCGCATTGCCTCGGTCTGGGCGGTATTATGGGCGGGACCTGGTCGGGCTGTAGCGACGCCACCACCGATGTCTTCATCGAAAGCGCCTGGTTCGATCCGCTGATCACCCGTGCGGCGGCCAAGGCCTGCGGCATCGACAGCGACGCCAAATACCGTTTCGAGCGCGGCGTCGATCCGCAATCGGTTCGCGACGGCATTGAATACGCCACCCGTCTGATCCTGGATATCTGCGGCGGCGAAGCCTCTGAAACGGTGGTTGCCGGCCATATCCCGGTAGCTCCGGCCGATATCGAATTCCCGATCTCCGAGGTCAAACGCCTCACCGGGCTCGACCTGCCGCGCGGCGAAATCCTGCGCATCCTCACCACGCTGGGCTTCAAGCCGACCGGCGCCGGTGATGTGCTGACCGTTGGCGTGCCGAGCTGGCGGATGGATTGCACCCTCAAGGCCGATCTGGTCGAGGAAGTCGCCCGCATTCACGGCTTTGACAAGCTGATCGCGACCTCGCTGGCGCGCCCTTCGGTGCGGCGCGAAGCGCCCGCGACGGTGATGCAATTGCGGGCCCGCTATGCGCGTCGCGCCCTGGCCAATCGTGGCTATCAGGAAGCGGTGAACTGGTCCTTCTGCGAGACCTCGCAGGCGGCCCTGTTCGGCGGCCATGGGCCCGGTCTGGCGCTGGAAAACCCGATCTCATCCGAGCTCGATGTGATGCGCCCGTCGGCGCTGATCCATCTGCTTACCGCGCTGCAGGCCAATGCCGATCGCGGCCTGAGCGACGCCCGCCTGTTCGAGGTCGGCGCGATCTATCTGACCGATGCGCCGGACGGCCAATTGCTGGTCGCGACCGGCGTGCGCCGTGTCGCGTCAGGCCGCCACTGGACCGGCAGCCGCCTGCCCGACGTGTTCGACGTCAAGGCCGATGCCATCGCCGCGCTTGAGGCGGCCGGTGCACCGGCCGCGTCGCTGCAGGTCGCTGCGGAAGCGCGCGACTGGTGGCATCCGGGCCGTTCCGGCGTTTTGCGCCAGGGGCCGAAGAATGTGATGGCCGAATTTGGCGAAATCCATCCGCGCGTGCTCAAGGCATTGGGGATTGATGGCCGTGTTCTGGCCTTCGAGATCGTGCTCGATGCGATTCCGCAGCCGCGCAAGGCGTCAGGCCTCAAGGCCCGCGCCCAGCTTGACCGCGCCGATCTGATGCCGGTCAAACGCGATTTCGCTTTCCTGGTCGACAAAACCGTCGCCGCCGACAGCCTGGTCCGCGCCGCCAAGGGGGCCGACAAGGCGCTGATCAGCGATGTCTCGGTGTTCGATGTCTATGACGGCAAGGGCGTGCCCGAGGGCCAGTGTTCGCTGGCGATCGAGGTTGTGTTGCAGCCGCGCGACAAGACCCTGACCGATGAGGATATCGAGGCGGTTTCGGCCAAGGTGATCGCCAAGGTCAGCGGCGCCACTGGTGGCACGCTGCGGGGCTGATGATGGATCCGCACCGCCTTGCCGACGCGCCCACTGTCCGGCAGCGGGCTTTCCTGGTCGAGGCGGTTGCGGCCAATCCGGTCGCGATGGCGGTCCTGCAGCGGGCGCAGGTGATGCAATTGCCCGATCACGGTCTGATGGCGGGCGCCGTCTATCAGGCGGTGTGGAATGCGCTGACCGGGCGCGACCCGGCTCATGGGGTCAATGATTATGATCTGGGCTATTTCGACCCCTCAGACCTGGGCGAGGCGGCCGAGGATGTGGTGATCAGGGCCGGCGCGGCCGTGTTCGGCGATCTCGATGCGATTGTAGAAATCCGCAACCAGGCCCGCGTCCATCTCTGGTTTGGCGCCAAGCACGGCGTCACGCGGGCGCCGCTGACCAGCACGACCGATGCCGTGGCGCATTTCGCCTCCCATACCCATGCCGTTGCGGTCCGGCTCAATGCCGCCGGCGCGATGGAGATTCTCGCGCCTTTCGGGCTGGGCGAGCTGTTTTCGCTGCATGTCCGTCCGGTCGAGGCCCTCGCCGACAGGGCCGGCTGGAATGCCAAATGCGAACGCCAGCACGCGCTCTGGCCGGAAGTGCGCTTTGAGCAGGTGCAACTCGCCTGAAACGGGTTTTGA
>JBNMNI010000144.1:0-4666 GCA_051275375.1 Maricaulis sp.
GAGATCGTCCTCATTGGGCGATTGCACATATCCCACCACATGCGCGAACGCCGCCGCATAGGGGTAGGAGCGCACTTCACCGACATCCGGCGCCATGCCGGCCAGCTCCGGCGCGTTGAGATTGATCGCCGAAAACGTCTGCCAGTCGAGGTCTTCCGCCACGGTTATGGCGTTGAATCTCTGCCCCTGGCTGGCGGCGCGCAATACCCGCGCCCGCTCGTAATCGCTCAACGGCATGAAACGGGCGAGCCGGTCCAGCGCCGCCGCGATATCGCCGGCCTGTTCCGGCACGATCAGGACGCGAAAACTGTCGCGATTATCCGCCAGCAGCGAGCCGAAACGATCAAGGATGCGCCCCCGCGAGGGCGGGACCAGCCGGAAATTGAACTGATTATCCTCGGAGAGCAGCCGGTAGCGTTCGCCCTCGAGCACCTGCAGCGAATACAGCCGCGCGCTCAGGCCGGTAAAGGCCAGCGCCCCGCCACCGGCCATCAACAAGGCCCGGCGGGTGAATTTCATATCCTGTTCTTGGCGATCAGCGCGCATTGTTTCCCGCGATCATCCTCCGATAAAGCCGGTCCGGCTGCTGCGACGGCGCCGCAGCGCAAGATAGGCGATCAGAGGGAACATCAGCATCGTCGCCGTTGCCTCGATAATCAAGGGACGCAGGTCAGCGAGCTGGCCCAGGGCCGCGCTGCCGGCGCCATAGGCGATCGTGTGCGCGAGCAGCAGCGTTCCGGCAAAGCGCGCCAGAATGGGCGGCAGATCGCGCGGCATGCCGTCTTCACCGCGAAACCGAAACGCCGCCATCGCGACCAGATAGGACAGCGCCCATACGCCCATCGGGGCGCCGGTCAGCAGATCCTGGCAAAGCCCGATCGAGAAAACGATGATCGGCGGCATGAAATGCGGTCGCAGTCCGGACCAGAGGAAGATGGCGATCAGTGGCCAGGTCGGCATGATATTGACGCCATCAATCAATTGCGTCGGGGCCGCCTGCACCACCAGTGCGGTGAAGATCGACACTGCACAGCCGGCCGCAGCCCAATGGGAGGTTTGACGTTCGGTCGGTTTTCTCATTCCTCATTCCCGTCCGGCTGAGGTTCCGCGGGAGTGGCCACGGCGGGCGCGGCCTCGATGGCGACGGCCCCGCCGGGCTCGCCCTGCCCCGCCGCTGGCAATTCCATATCGTCGATGGGCCGCTCGATCCGCTCATAGGGCCAGACCCAGACAAAATCGACTGGCGCCTGGTCGGAATAGAGCCGCACGCGCCAGCTGCCATCGCGCGCCTGAACCGCCTCGCCGACCGGCAGGCCGCGCGGCAATATACCATCATCGCCCGAGCTGACGATGCGGTCGCCGGCCTGGATGTCGGCATCACGGCCGACATATTCCAGACGCGGGAAGGCGGTATTGTCGCCGATCAGTATGGCGCGCGCATTCGAGCGATCAGCCATCACCGGAATCCGGCTGTTGAGATCGTTCAGCAGCAGGATGCGTGCCGAGCGGCGGCCGGTCTCGAACACACGTCCGACCAGGCCATAGAGATTGATCACCGGATAGCCGTCATCAATACCGGCATCACGACCGCGACCGATCAGCCGGGCCCGCACGAAGGGGCCTTCCGGATCGGCAACAGTCCAGGCGCCAATCCGGTCGCGCGTCGCCGGCGTGTCGATATCGAGCGCCGCCTCATAGACTTCGATCCGGTCGCGCTGACGATAGGCGAGATCTTCCCAGTAGCGCGCCTCGACCAATTGCTGGCGCAGACGCGCATTCTCCTCGGCAAGCTCACCCTGGCGACGAAAATAGGGGCCGATATTCTTCAGGCCGCGAACCGGCTGAGCGGCCAGTTCCAGCACGGGCGCAGCGATATCGGTAAAGCCGGAGCGGAAGCCGGCAAAGGCGGCCGAGCGCGAATCCGGACGATCAAAGGCAATCAGCGCGCCTGAAAGGACAAGCAGGGCGATGAATAGTGTCCGAGAAAACCGAACCCCACCCTCACCTTCATGCCGCCCTGAACGACGAGACGCCAACGACTCACTCCTGCCCTTGCATGAACTGGCAGATTAGACCGCTTCAGACAGAATGGGACGCCAAAGCTTAAGATCTTCAACCGCCTTGCCGCAGCCGAGCACAACGCAGGACAGCGGGTCATCGGCGAGGCAGACCGGAAGGCCGGTCCGTTCGCGCAGCTCGGTGTCGAGATTGCGCAGCAATGCGCCGCCGCCGGTCAGGACAATGCCCTTGTCGACGATATCGGCCGCAAGCTCGGGCGGTGTCGCCTCAAGCGCCTGTTTCACCGCTTCGACGATCTGCTCGACCGGCTCGGAGAGCGCATCGGCAATCATCGCCTCGGTGATGGAGATTTCGCGCGGCACACCATTCATCAAATCGCGGCCCTTGATGTCCAGCGTCAGGCCTTCGCCCTTCACCGGCGGCATGGCCGAGCCGATTTCCTTCTTGATGCGTTCGGCACTGGTTTCGCCGATCAGCAGATTTGCCGAACGGCGGATATAATTGATGATGGCTTCGTCCATCTTGTCGCCGCCAACGCGCACCGAGCGCGAATAGACGATGCCCGACAGCGACATCACGGCGACTTCCGTCGTGCCGCCACCGATATCGACGATCATCGAACCGGTCGGCTCGTCGATCGGCAGGCCGGCACCGACGGCCGCTGCCATCGGCTCATCAATCAGATAGACCTTGCGGGCACCGGCGCCGAGGGCGGATTCATGGATGGCGCGGCGTTCGACGGCCGTGGCGCCCGAGGGCACGCAGATCACGACCTGCGGGCTGACCATTGAGCGGCGATTGTGCACTTTCTGGATGAAATGCTTGATCATTTCCTCGGCGACGTCGAAGTCGGCGATGACGCCGTCGCGCATTGGCCGGATCGCCTCGACATTGCCCGGCGTCTTGCCCAGCATCAGCTTGGCTTCCGCCCCGACCGCCTGGACGTATTTGCGTCCCTTCTCGATCTTGTAGGCAACCACGGACGGTTCATTGAGAACCACACCGCGCCCCTTGACATAGACGAGCGTGTTGGCAGTGCCAAGATCGATGGCGATATCTGCAGAAAGTAAGCCGAAAAGATAGTTGAGCATAGGGCGCGCTGATTTCGAGGGGTGTGGCGGCAATGCCGCGGAAAAGCTTTTTTTGTTGTGCGATGGTCCGCGTCATATTGCAAGGGGCATGCGGGTGCAAACGCATACTGGTCAGGTTAACCGGCTAGGCCTCATCGCCATCGGCAGTGTCCGCAGACACCTCGGCCGGACGATTGCGGCGCAACCAGCGCCGCGCGACCAGCATCATGCCGATCCAGCCCACCACGGCCAGCGCCAGCGCCAGGCCGACCATCACCTGGCCGTCGCTGAAAATCGCCCGGATGCTCTCGCCGGCCAGCGCGACCACCAGTATTTTCGGTCCGGTGCCCAGCATTGTCCCGAGCGCAAAGGCCCAGTAGGGCGTGCGTGCAACGCCAAAGCCCATATTGACCACGATGAAGGGCCCGGACGGGACCCAGCGCACGATCATGCTGGCCAGCAATCCGTTGCGGCCGATGAAATCGGAAATCTTGTTGGCCCAGTCGCCGCCAAACCGTGCCAGCAGGCCGGCGCCAAACCAGCGGCCGAGATAATAGTTCACGGTCGCCGCCGTCAGCGTTGCGACCCAGGCATAGATGAAGCCGGTGCGCGGCCCGAAAGCGACGATCGCCGCCGCCATCAGACCGAATTGCGGCGCGCCCAGGAAGGAAAGCGCAATAAAGACCAGAATGGTGAGCGGCAGCGCATACCAGCGGCTGGACGCCGAATCGAACCAGTCGCCAATGGCGCCCGGTCCGATATCGAGCACGAAGCGCCCGATCACGAACACGGCGGCCACGACCACGAACAGCGCGATGGAAACGCCGATAGCGCGCGCCGCCCGCACATCCAGTCGCAGCATGAATTGGATCAGAGCGTTCATTCTATCCGGCACCCAGGGCAACAGCCACGCTAACTAAACACGGATCCACACGCCTGCAATGCAGATCATCCGTTTTGCGGACTGGTTGCAACCGGTTCCTCGCCCGCAGCGATCGCCGACAGCTTGGCCCGTTGCAGCGCCAATATGCCCAGCTGCTCGTCGAGCAGTTTGAGAATTTCGCGCGCTTCCTGCTGGTCGACCACGCCGGGCGAGCGCTCGGTTTCGCCGAGCGATTCCATCAGGGCTCCGAGATTGCGGGCATTGCGCCGGCTCGCTTCGCCGGCCAGCGACAGCCAGTTGGCATCATCGGCCTTGTCGACCGGCAGGAAAATGCCACCGGCCAGCGCGGCAAGATGCTGTGCCGCCGCCTTGGCGCCCGACTCTGTGAGACGGGCGATGCGCGCATACGATATCTCATTGCTCGAATCGGGGTCGGCGAGCGCATAGACGCGCGTCCGACTCAGATCGAGCAGGGTCATCACTTCCGGGATGCCCCCGACTTCCTCAAACACACGCGCCACGACTTCTTTCGGTTCGCCATATCGGCGTTCCTTGACCGGATTGAATGACATCTTTGTCCCCAGCAATGATAATGAATCCCTGTAATTGACAGAGATGAACAGGTTTATGGGCTATTTCGTGGCACAGCCCAGCCTTGACCGCAATTCAGCCCCGGCCGCTTCGATCGGCAAAG
>JBNMNI010000145.1:0-4622 GCA_051275375.1 Maricaulis sp.
ATTGTGGCAGCCGCAGGCGGCCCGCTTCGAACCGCGCAAACTGGTCACGCAATTGCTCGCCGATACGCCTCTGGTCATCGCCGCCATTGACCGTGTCGTGGAGAGCGAAACCGGCGTGCGCCTGCTCGACGCCGCCGGCCATGTCGTGATCGAGGCCGATCTGGTGATTCATGCCAGCGGCTGGGGCGCCAGCGCCGTGTTTGACGCGCTCGATGCCAATGCCGGCCGGCTCGCCGTGATCGAGGGTTTGCCGCCAGAGCGCGCCGTCGTCTGGGGCGGTTATGCCTGTGCCGCGCCGGGCGGCGGGGTGATGCTCGGCACGACCCATGTCCGCGGCGCCGATGCCGGACCGGCTGAGGCAGCGATTGCGGGTTTGCGGGCCGATCTCGCCTCCCACCGGCCGGAGATCGCTGCGGGGCTGGGTCCGGATGTCATGGAGAGCTGGGCGGGTGTGCGGGCGGTAACGAGCGACCAGTTACCGGTCACTGGACCGCTGACGGGGAGTGAGTTTGCGGAAAGGTGGGGCGAATACTCCACCGGACGCCTGCCACGCATCAAGCCGGGTCCGCCCGGGCCTTGCCGGCAATTCATTCTGTCCGGTTTTGGCTCGCGCGGCTTTGCCCACGCACCGCTTCTGGCCGAGGCCATGGCCAGCGATCTGAGCGGCGAGCCGGGCGCGCTGGAGCGCGCCGGACGCGAATGCCTGCAGTCGACCCGTTTTGCCTGGCGCCGGCTAAAGCGCAGTCACTAAAGGCCAATTTTCAAAGTCTCTGCGCCGATGGCGCCATAGCGCAGCTCGACCACCGGACATTCCGTGCTGAAACAGCCAATGTCGAGGTCGAGATCAAGTGCGTTTTCCCGGTCATAGGTGATCGCTACCGGACCCACTGCCAGCGCGACCGGAATACCGGCCGCCATCGGCACCGCGACCGGCGTGCTGGCCAGTGCGGCCATCGCAATGGCAACCAGGATAGGTTTGACGATCATCTCGAGTGCCCCACGTTTTGCTCTCTGGATAAGGATGCCGCCGGGCTCCCGATTGGATGCAGGCCGGTGTGATTTTTCCGGCCCGGGATTTGCAGATTTCTTCTCAAGACTTCGCTTGTGACGCGAAACGGGACAAAAATTCGATGACTCAACTGGCCGACAGCACCCAATTCCAGGACCGGCGGTCCGGATCGCGCCATGTCTGGTTCCTCAACTCCGCCTTCGACCGCATCGGCCTGGATGTCGCGCTGAAGCGGATCAGCGAGCGCGATGCCAAAAAGCCCTTCGCCTTTGTCGTGACCCCGAATGTCGATCATCTGGTGCGGCTGGAGTCCGATACCGTGCTGGCAACGCTGTATGCGCAGGCCTGGCTGACGGTTTGCGACAGCCGTGTGCTGGAACTGATCGGCCGCGCCTCCGGCGAGAGTATTGATGTCACCCCCGGCTCGGATCTGACCGCGCGCCTGTTCGAAAATGTGATCGATCAGAATGAAACTGTTACCGTCATCGGCGCCTCGAAAGATGTGGTCGATGCCGTGACCGCGCGCTATGGCCTGACCGACGTGCGCTGGCACGAACCGCCAATGGGGCTGCGCCATAATCGCGCGGCGCTGGAGGATTGCGCCCGCTTCGTCGCCGAAAACCCGGCCCGTTTCATCTTCATGTGTGTCGGCTCGCCGCAGCAGGAGATGGTGGCCGAGGCCTGTCTCGACCGTGGTGACTGTACCGGTCTGGGCCTGTGCGTCGGGGCTTCGCTCGACTTCCTCGGCGGCAAGATTGAACGCGCGCCGGGCTGGATGCAGCGCTCACGCCTGGAATGGCTGCACCGTCTGGCCTCCGAGCCGCGCCGGATGTGGCGCCGTTATCTGGTTGACGGGCCGAAAGTCTTTCTGCTGTGGCGGCGTTGGCGCAAGACGCAGCGTGAGCTGCGGGCACTGGAAAAATCCCTGTCCGATCCGGCAAAGGCGCGCGAGCGGGCGCTGCACCAGCGCATTCGTGCCCTGGAAAGCCTGCTCCAGCCCCCCAAACCCTGATCGCATCCCGGGATGATTGTCTTCGGCGCCGTGCTCGCCTAGTCTTGTCCGCGTGATGGTTCCCTCACGGGATTAATCGGGAAGCCGGTACGGTGGCAACACCCAGTCCGGCGCTGTACCCGCAGCCGTAGGCGGTGAGCGGCGATGCACTATGCCACTGGGGTGAAATCCGGGAAGGCGCATCGTTCGTGACGACCCGCAAGCCGGAAGACCTGCCATTACCGTCGTCTGTCCGCTCGTGCGGTGTTACACGAGACTGACGCGGTACATCCGTTTTCTGACGACTCCTGCAATCCGTGCCGGCGTCGTTGCGCGCCGGCTCCAAAGCTCTGGAGACGTGCATGCCCGCAAGATTTTATTCCCGATTATTGTGTGCCACCGCATTTTTGGCCCTGCCGGCCGCCGCGATGGCCCAGGCAAACCCGGCGGTCGACACGGTCTACGTGACCGCTGCCCGCATCCCGCTCGCGGCCAATGATGCCACCGCCAGCATTTCCGTGCTCGATACCGCCATGATCGAGGCGCGCGGCGGAGTTTTTATCGCCGATATCCTGCGCGCGATTCCCGGCCTGGCGGTCTCGCGCTCGGGCACGGCCGGCGCATTGACCCAGATCCGCGCCCGCGGATCGGAGGCCAATCACGTCCTGGTGCTGATTGACGGCATAGAAGCGGCGAGCCCGTTTACCGGTGAGACCGATTTTGCGCATTTTGCCTTTGACGATCTGGCCTCGATCGAGGTCGCGCGCGGAGAGCAATCGGCGCTGTGGGGTGCCGATGCGATCGGCGGGGTGATCTCGCTGCGAACCGCTTTGCCGGAACGGGGCCGCGAGGCCTCGCTGCGGGTCGAAGCCGGCTCCTTTGGAACGACGCGCCTGAGCGCCCGCCTCGGCAGGGCGCTCCAGCACGGCTATCTCGCCGCCGGCCTGGGCGCCTATGAGACGGACGGGATTGATGTCTCCGGCCTCGGCAGCGAGCGCGATGGCTATTCCAATCTCTCCGCCAATCTGCTGGCCGGTCATGATCTGGGCGATAGCGTGCGGATCGACACGGCCCTGCGCTGGGTCGGCTATCAGTCCGCCTCTGACAAAGACACCGATTATGACGGACGGCTCGACAATACCGCTGACCGCCGCTCGGGCGACCAGATCCTCGCCCGCATCGGGCTGACGATGGAGCAGCAACTGGGTAGTGTGGCGTTTGACCACGAGATCGCGCTGCAACTCAGCGATGATGTCTCGCGCAGCTTTGATGGCGGCACACGCAACGCTCTGTCGCGGGGGCAGCGCACCCAGGGACATTATCAGCTCACCGGCCTGTGGAGTACGGGCGAGACCCAACACCGCCTGACCGGGCTTGTCGAGTATGAGCAGGACCGCACCAGCAATGATTCCGGTCCCGGCTCTCTGGCCAATCAGAGCCAGGATATCGCCAGCACCGCCTTTGCTTTCGACTATGGGCTGAGCCGCGGCGCCTTTGATCTCACCGCCTCGGCGCGGCATGAGCGCAATCAGCGTTTCGAGGATTCGCTCACCTGGCGCGCCGGGCTGGCCTGGGCCTTTGATAGCCTCGACGGCCGCTTGCGGCTGAGCGGTGGGGAAGGCGTCAAAAATCCCGGCATATTCGAGCTGTTTGGCTATTACCCGGCCTATTTCATCGGCAATCCGGACCTGAAGCCGGAGCGTTCGCGTGGCTGGGAGCTGGGCTGGGACCAGCACTTCGCCGGCGGGCGCGGCCTGGCTTCGGCGGTCTGGTTCCAGTCGCAATTGACCGATGAAATCTACACCGATTTCGCGGTCTCTCCGGCCACGGCCAGAAACGCGGCCAGCCGGTCTGACCGGTCCGGTCTGGAGCTTGAAGCCGGCTGGGATGTGACCGATACGGTCGCCCTGTTCGGTTCGGCGACGCTGATGCAAAGTAAGCAGGACGGCGCCGCCGAGATCCGACGGCCGGAACGGCTCGCCTCGCTGACGATCGATTGGCACCCGGAAGCCGGCTGGTCGGCATCGCTGAGCCTCGATCACACCGGAAAGCAGACCGATACCGATTTCGGCACCTATCAGAGCGTGACGCTGGACGCCTACACCCTGGTCGGCACCCAATTGCGCTGGCAGGCCCGTGAAGGGGTCGAGCTATATGTCCGTGGAGAAAACCTGCTTGATGAGGATTATCAGGATGTCTTTGGCTATCACACGCCCGGCCGCGGTGTTTATCTCGGCCTGCGTCTTCGCCATGGCTAGCGCTGGTCTGGCGCCTGCACAGGAGACGACCTCGCCGCAGGGCGGGGTCGTGTCGGCCTCGCTGTGCGCCGATGCCTATCTTTTGCAGCTGGCGCCCGGATCGCGGATTGCCGCCCTGTCGTGGCAAGTCGATCAACCCGTTTCGGCGGCTCCGGCCTGGGCACGGGGCTTGCCGCGCGCCTGGCCGGATGCCGAGCGTTTGTTCGCGCTCGATCCGGCTCTCATCGTGTTCGCTGCCGGTGAGGGTGGCCGCGCTGCGGCGATGCTGGAACGCAGCGGCTACAGGACGTTCGAGCTGGCCTGGGCCGAGGATTTCGAGGGTGTCCGCGCCAATATTCTGGCGCTGGGTGAGGCGCTCGGGCGG
>JBNMNI010000146.1:0-4560 GCA_051275375.1 Maricaulis sp.
GCTGGAGGGGCTGCGCACGCGGATCCGCAATCATATCGCCTGGGCGCGAGAGGCACAGGCGGCAATCGCTGCCCTGCCCGGCTTCGAGATCGTGACGCCGTGCCGGTTCAGCCTGTTCACCTTCCGCCATGACAGCGAAGCAGCGACGCGCGATCTGCTCGACCGCATCAATGCCGACGGCCGCACCTATCTGACCCAGACCGTGCATGAGGGCCAATTCGTGATCCGCTTCCAGGTCGGCCAGTTCGATTGCACACGAGCCGATGTGATGATGGCTGTCAGTGTGCTGGCCGAACTGACGGCCTAATTGCCGGCGTCAAACCTGACGGCACCGCCCATCGAGGATCGCGTATCGCGTTGCGCCGGCTCGCCATATATCCGCACCGACGCACCGGTCGACGCGCGCGCCTCGGCGCGGTCGCTGGCAAAGATGCGGCCTTCGGAGCCGGTCGATGCGTCGACGTCCACCGATTGGCACACCAGATCGCGTGCGCGCAGTGACGCGCCGGTCGACAGATCCAGCTCCAGAGCGCTGCAACTGCCCGAAAGCGTGGCTTCGGCACCGGTACTGACATCGACCGACAGCGCCCCGGCCGCGATGCCGGAGACTTCGCTCTCAATGCCGCGACTCAGGTCGAGCACTTCAAGTGCCGGCAGGGTGATCTGAACGGTCAGATCGAGATTCGACCGGCGCTGGAACAGGCGCTGGTGCTGGCGCAGGACCAGCGCATCGCCGCGTATGCTGGCTTCGAGTTGATCGAAATCCTCGGCATCGCCGTCAAGACTGACCGACCAGCTCTCGCCGACCGTGACGACGAGATGATAGCCGCCGCCGGCATCGATGCGGTCAAACCCTGTCAGATCAAGCTGCTGTGTATCCTGGGCCGAAGCCAGGCCCGCAGACACTGCTGCGGCCCCGAGGGCCGTCAAAACCAGATTGCGCATTTGCGTCTCCCGTCACGCGTTACTGTCAGACACAATAACATTCATGACCCTTGATGCATGCGGGATCGTGATTGGATGCATCCCGCTCGAAGGGAATGCAGAAGCGGCAGGCACGGAGCACTTGCCCCGGCTGATCCGGCAGCCCGACCCGCTAGGCCTCAGACCATCCGGCTTTGTTCGAGCGCCGCGGCGATGAAGCTGGCAAACAGCGGGTGCGGCTCGAACGGGCGTGACTTCAGCTCGGGATGGAATTGCACGCCGATAAACCAGGGATGGTCCTTGATCTCGACGATTTCCGGCAGAATACCGTCGGGAGACAGGCCTGAGAAGATCAAACCCGCATCTTCAAGCTGTTGCTTGTAGGCGATATTGACCTCATAGCGGTGCCGGTGGCGCTCTTCGATATGGCTGGTGCCATAGATCTCGCGCACATGGCTGCCCTCGGCCAGCACGGCCGGATAGGCGCCCAGCCGCATCGTGCCGCCCTTGTCGTCGGATTCGGAACGGGTCTCGACTTCATTGCCGCGCGACCATTCGGTCAACAGGCCGATGATGGGCTCGCCGCCCTCACCGAATTCGCTCGACGTTGCTTCAGTAATTCCGGCCATATCACGCGCCGCTTCCAGCACCGCCATCTGCATGCCGTAGCAAATGCCGAAGAAGGGGATTTTGCGCTCGCGGGCAAAGCGCGCTGCGGCGACCTTGCCCTCCGCGCCGCGACCACCAAAGCCGCCGGGCACCAGAATGGCGTGGACGCCCTCGAGCGGGGCGAAGGGGTCGTCCTTCTCGAACTGCTCGCTATCGAGCCATTTCAGCTTCACCTTGACGCCATTGGCGATGCCGCCATGGGCCAAAGCTTCGATCAGCGATTTATAGGCGTCGAGCAGGCCGACATATTTGCCGACAATGGCAATCGTCACTTCGCCATCGGGCTCGGCAATGGTCTTGGAAATCTTCAGCCATTTGGTCAGGTCCGGCTCCGGCGCATCGGTAATGCCGAAACAGCGCAGCACTTCGCTGTCGAGCCCTTCGCGATGATAGGCGAGCGGCACATCATACAGGGAGGGCGCATCCATGCCCTCGATGACAGCGCTTTCGCGGACATTGCAGAACAGGCCGATCTTGCGCTTTTCTTCAGGCCGGATCGGGATCTCGCACCGGCACAGCAGGATGTCGGGCTGAATGCCGATCGAGCGCAATTCCTTGACCGAATGCTGGGTCGGCTTGGTCTTCATCTCGCCGGCGACCTTGATATAGGGCAGCAGGGTGACGTGAACGAAGACGGCGCGCTCATCGCCGAGCTCCTGGCCGAGCTGGCGGATCGCTTCGAAAAAGGGCAGGCCCTCGATATCGCCGACCGTGCCGCCAATCTCGCACAGCACGAAATCGGCATCGCCGGCATCGGACAGGACGAATTGCTTGATGATGTCGGTGACGTGCGGAATGACCTGCACCGTCGCACCGAGATAATCGCCGCGCCGCTCGCGCTCGATAATGCGCTGATAGATGCGGCCAGTGGTGATATTGTCGGACTGGTTGGCGGGAACGCCGGTAAAGCGCTCATAATGGCCCAGATCGAGATCGGTCTCGGCGCCATCATCGGTCACATAGCATTCGCCATGCTGATAGGGCGACATCGTGCCCGGATCGACATTGAGATAGGGATCGAGCTTGCGTAGACGCACGGAATAGCCACGCGCTTGCAGCAAGGCGCCAATGGCGGCTGAAGCGAGGCCTTTTCCGAGCGAGGAGACCACGCCGCCGGTGATGAAGATATAACGCGGCATGGACAATCTGCCTATCGGAGATTCGTGCGTCCCGAAAGGCGCAATTTCAAATTTGGCTGTGTAAAGACGGTTGGATCAGCCGTCGGTCGGGATGCCGGCAGCCGGTTCTTCGTCGACCGGAATGCTAGGCAGGACATCGTCCGCACTGCGCTCGAACACGCTCTGGCCCTCGGAATTCACCCCGACCACGATCGCCAGCAGAATTGAGTTTCCGATAAAGAGCGCGCCCAGGATCATCGTCGTGCGGGTGAGCACATTGGCCGCGCCGCGACCGCTCATCATGCCGCCTCCCGCACCGCCGCCGACACCCAGCGCGCCGCCTTCGGATTGTTGCAGCAGAATCACTGCCACCAAGGCAATCGCTACCAAAAGCTGGATGATCAGAAGCACGTTTGTCATGAATACCGCCTGAGATTTGGGTTTTGCCCTGCAGACATGGCCCCCGGCCCGCCTGCATGCAACCCGGTCACATGGCGGCGCGTTTTATACCAGCACTGCCAGCTTGGCCAGTATCGTCTGCCGTACCCTCTGCGTCGTCGGCAGGCTTGGCCTTGGCCGCCTCAAGCTGGGCGCGAATCTTTTCATCGACGGACTTTGTCTGCAGTCGCGTGCGCAGATTGGCCACGGTACGGCCGATCTCGTCCTTGGAGCGCTCGAGCGATTCGCCGTTGGCGAAGGCGGCATAGGTCGCCATCGACAATTCCTTGATCAATTGCAGCGTCCGGTTAGTCGCGCCGGCGCCATTGCCGAGCGAGGTGATCTGGTCGATCAGCGCGGTGGCGACTTCAGCGGCCTCGCCCCTGGAGGCCTTGATCAGCTGAACCCGCAGCTCACGCGCCGTCCGGGCCATGTCGATGACATCGAGCTTGACCGGCATTGAGCTGTTTTCCGGTTTTGTCAGCTGGATTTCGACGGAAATCACGATCCGCATCGCCATCCGGCGCAGGCGTTCGGCAATCACCACATCCTGGGCCTCACGGACCCAGCTATTGGCGCGTTCAATCGCGGCCTCGTCGCCATTGACCATGGCCTGCAGGAAATTCGGCACGACAAGCGGATGGGTATCGCTGTCGCGATCCGTGCCCTTGCGGCGATCCGGTCCGACATAATCGCTGGTGACAATGAAATCCTTGCGGTCGCGGATCAGCGTGCGGACGCGTTCAGCGGCGAACATGGTCGAGAAGGGCCGCACGATGACATCATCGGCGCCGCATTCGATCGCGCGGCGAATATGCGTGGTGTCGCGGCTCCAGGTGGTCAGCAGGATCACGACGAAGGGATTGCGGCCCAGATCGCTGCGCCGGATGCTGCGGACGAGCTTGAACACATCGGCATCGGTGGCGCTGCTTTCGGCAACGACAAGGGCTGGCGCCGTCTCGGCGAGACCGGATTTGAAATCGGTCAGGCTGGAGACGCATTCAATCTTGCGGAATCCCATTTCAAACAGCGCATAGCGCGTCGTGCGCTGGTTTACATGAACGGGATCAAACAGAAGGACAGGCGCCCTGGCGTAATCAACTTCACTCATGCGCTGTGCGCTCCCGGTCAATGCATGAACACTTCAGTCCATGCCTATGATCGGGCGAAGAAGTTTCAAACCGCTTACCGGCGGACCGGTTTACTGCGCCACAGCAGAAATAATGGCCGAAAAGGGTCCGCTTTCAAGGCTCGCACCGCCCACCAGGGCACCGTCGACATCGGCCAGACCGAGCAATTGCGCAGCATTGGCCGGCTTGACCGATCCGCCATAGAGAATGCGGGTCTGGGCGGGCTGGGGCAGTTGCGAGCGGATGAAGGCATGCATCCGGGCCACATCGCCGGTTGCGGG
>JBNMNI010000147.1:0-4508 GCA_051275375.1 Maricaulis sp.
TCTCGCAGCCTTCCAGGCTGGTCAGCCCGGCGCCGCGCAGAAAGCCGGCAACGGCCTGCTGCGGCGCATCGGTACGCGGTCCCTTGCGCTCCTCGCGCACATCGCCGGTCTTGAGCGGCAGGCCGGTGATCGCCAGGCCAAGCCGGCGCGGACCGGCAAATGTGGTCAGCGTCTGCCAGTCCAGACCGGCGGCCTTGAGGCGCTCGCCAACCAGACGTGCCAGATCGGCCTCGGCACGCGCTTGCATGCGGGCGGGGATCTCTTCGCAGAAGATTTCAAACAGGAGTTCAGACATGGGCAGAGGATAGGGCCTTTGTCAGAATTGGGAGAAGACATGAATCAGGCCGGCATTGGCCAGATCCACAAAGAAAGCAGCGACAATGGGAAGGATTATAAAGGGGAGCGGCGCGGGTCCATAGCGCTTGCGCACAGCGGTCATGTTGGCGATCGCCGTCGGCGTCGCTCCCAGCACGAATCCGGCGAAGCCTGCCGAGAGCACAGCGGCATTGTAATCGCGCCCCATCACCGGGAATAGCACGAAGATAATATAGACCACAGCGACCAGGGCCTGGGCCGCCAGGATCAGGATCAGCGCCAGGCCAAGCCCCGACAGCGTCCATAATTGCAGGCTCATCAGCGCGATCGTCAGGAAGACCGAGAGCGAATAATCCGACAGCAGGGCCAGGGCCCGCGTCCGCGCCGGCCAGCGCCAGTTGGGGAAAATATAGGGCACGGTATTGGACATCACGATCCCGACCATCAGGCAGGGCACGAAAAGTGGCAAATTCACCCCCGCTGCCTGGATGCGGCCATGGATCACAAAGCCGATGATGACCGCGATATTGAGCACCAGAAGCGAGGCCATCATCGAGGTCTGCGACACTTCCTCGACCAGGTTGGGGTCGTGTGACAGGCCGACCACCGGGCCCTCGCGCGTGTCCTCATGGCTGGGGGCGAGATGATCGCGGCTGATCAGAAAGCGCGCAATCGGTCCGCCGAGAAAGGCCGCCACGATCAGCCCCAGCGTTGCATTGGCGACACCCAGCTCCATCATGCCGGTGGTGGAATTCAGGCGCGCGATCTCCGGCGCCCAGGCGATCACCGTGCCATGACCGCCGATCAGCGAGGCCGTACCGACCAGGACACCGGTGCCCGCAGGCAGGCCGAACAGCCTGGCGCCGGCAATCCCGATCACGTCCTGCACGATCATAAAAACCAGCGTCAGCCCCAAAAGATAGATCAGCGGCCGGCCACCGGCGAGCAGATCCCTGAAACGCGAATTGATCCCGATCGAGGTGAAGAAATAGACCAGCAGCAGATCGCGGGTTTCGGTGCCGAAACTGATATCCATCCCGAATCCCAGATGCAGGACCAGCATCACCAGGGCCAGGCCGAGCCCGCCGACGACCGGCTCGGGAATATTGAACTCGCGCAGGAATCGGAAGCGCCGCGTGATCGCGACGCCCGCGAAATAGACGATCATCGCCAGGGTGAAAGTCTCGAATTCCGGGATATGCGTGATATCCGTCAGCAGGCTCGGCCCGGGCATCACACGTGCTCTTGCGTGGCCCAGCGCTCCATCAGCGCGAAATAGCCATCATCGGGCGCGTCTTCATAGATCAGATCATCATCGCGGAAACTCACCCAGTCCTGGGCGTTGCGCACCCAGATATGGCCGACCGGACGCAGCTTGGCGCGGTGGTCCAGCGTGCCGGCCTTGAGCGAGATGGCCGGATTGCCCTTGGTGTCGTGGGCGATACGCGTGCCGCACGCCTGGCAGAACAGGCCCGTCTTCGCGGTCTTGCCCCTCGTCTCGATCTCGAAGCTGGCCGGCGCCCCCTTGAGGACACGAAACCCGTCGCGCTCGACCAGCATCGACATGCCAAATGCGCTCGAGGATTGCTGCTGGCACGCGGTGCAATGGCAGCAATACAGCGTCATGGGCTGTTTGGTGATCTCGAAGCGGATCGCGCCGCACTGGCAGCCGCCGCGCAAGGGGAGTTTCATGGCCGACCTCTAACGCCTCTGTTTGCTCACGAAGCCTCGCAGCTTCGCCGCTCTCTGATCACAGATCCTTATGGCTGCCATCGCAAAGCGGCTGCCCCTTGGTCTGCTTGCAGGCACACAGGAAGACGCGCTTGGTCTCCGTGGCCGTCCACTTCAGCGGCGCGAAGTCCGAGCCGGCATGGGAGCCGTCACAGAAGGGCTGTTTGGCCGACTGGCCACAGGCGCACCAGAAATAGCTCTTTCCGGCCTCGACTTCGATCGGCATTGGCGCCTTGGCGGCGATTACGGGATTGCTCATCATGCAGCTCCTTCAAGCAGAACGCGTTCCGAGGCCACCCAGGCATCGGCACAACCCTTGGCCAGTTCACGCACGCGTCCGATCCAGCTGGCACGCTCGGCGACCGAAATGGCACCGCGCGCATCGACCAGATTGAAAATATGCGAGGCCTTGAGGCAGAAATCATAGGCTGGCAGCGGCAGTGGTTTTTCCAGCGCCAGCAGCGCCTTGCACTGACCGGCAGCATCCTCGAACCAGCGCGTCAGCATATCGACATCGGCGTGTTCGAAATTGAAGGCGGAATATTGCCGTTCGGCTTCCTGGAAGATGTCGCCATAGCTGAGCCCCGCGCCATTGAAGTCGAGGTCGTAAACATTATCCACGCCCTGGACATACATCGCCAGGCGTTCCAGCCCATAGGTCAGCTCGCCGGAAACCAGATCGACATCCTGGCCGCCAACCTGCTGGAAATAGGTGAATTGCGACACTTCCATCCCGTCGCACCAGACTTCCCAGCCCAGCCCCCAGGCGCCGACGGTGGGGTTTTCCCAATCGTCTTCGACAAAGCGCACATCATGCAGGTCGCGATCAATGCCAATGGCGTCGAGCGAGCCGAGATAGAGGTCCTGCAGATTGTCCGGACAGGGCTTCAGCAATACCTGGAATTGGTAATAATGCTGCAGCCGGTTGGGGTTTTCGCCATAGCGGCCATCGCCGGGACGGCGCGAAGGCTGCACATAGGCGGCTTTCCATGGACGTGGGCCGAGCGAGCGCAGTGTCGTCGCCGGGTGCAGCGTGCCGGCACCGACCTCGACATCATAGGGCTGCAGGATGGCGCAGCCCTGGCTGGCCCAGTAATGCTGCAAACGCAGGATGAGGTCCTGGAAGGACGGCGCTTTGTCGGCGGCCATGGCAATTTTCCCGTCAGATCGGATGTCGGCTTGAATTGGCGCGGACACTAGGCAAGCCGGAGCCTGTAATCAAGCCAGTGACCGCTGATGTTTTTGCGCTGCAACATCGGGCGTCCGGGCCTCAGCCCTCACACATCCATCGCGATCATCGCCTGCCCACGCATGATGGCATCGGCTTCGGCGGTATGGGTGGCTTCGCCATCATCATGCAGCAGGAGCGGCGGCAGGATGACCAGCGGCGCCTTGCCGCCGAGCCGGGCGGTGACCAGCACCCGCTTGGCCGGCCGTTCGGCGCGGGGATGCACCGGCCGGATCGCGATCGAGCCGAAGCGCGGCATCAGTGCCACCAGAATATCGCCCAACGCATCAGCGCGATGGATCAGGGTGACGCGCCCCTTCGGCTGCAGCACGCGGGCGGCAGCCCCGATCCAGTCCGGCAAAGGCACATCGCCGGCCAGCCAGGCGAGCTGCTTCTCCGCCTTGGGCAGACGCAAACTGGTCGGGTCGTCGAAATAGGGCGGGTTGAAAAACACCTGGTCGGCCTTCAGCGAGCCGAAGGGCTGGGCAATATCGCCCTGGCGCACCCTCACCCGCTCGCCAAGCCGGTTGGCGGCAATATTCTCCGTCGCCAGTTCGACGGCCTGCGGATCGATCTCGATGCCGAGAAAACTGCAGCCGGGCATGCGCTGTGCCGCGCACAGAAGTGCAGCGCCGGGACCGCAGCCGAATTCGACCAGAAGTTCACCCGGCCTTGCCGGCAGGCTGGCGGCAAGCAGAACGGCATCCATGCCGGCGCGATAGCCCCGGGCCGACTGGCGCAATTGCACCCGGCCGTCGAGCAGCCGGTCGAGCGTGGTCTCGTTCATTCCTCCTCCGGCAGGACTTCGGCCAGCAGGCGCAGGGCCGCAACCTCATCCTCATCGATCACCATCAGGCGCCGTTTGATGAAAGGCAGTCCGCCGCCATAGAGTGCCGAAGTGCTCTCATCGAGCACGATCCCCTCAATCCCGGCATCGTTCAGCAGGCTCTGGGCGTAGGACAGCCGTACCGGATCATTGGTTCTAAGGACCTCTTTCATGCGGGGCTCCACCTCCTGTGCTGAATTGCCACCGTCATGGCCGCTTGCCGGACATGACAGGGATTTCTATTGTCACAGGGTTTCTACAGGCTTCAAGGGAAACTCCCGGGGTGGACAGCATTGTGAGAGTGAAAGCGACGGCTCCAATGCCAGAATCGGCAGAGCTCAACGCCGCCGAGCGCCTCGCCACGCTTGCTTTCGACGATATGCGCCGTGTCGATGCGCTGATCCTTGA
>JBNMNI010000148.1:0-4499 GCA_051275375.1 Maricaulis sp.
AGCGAGGGCGATCTGCCCTGGCGGCTGAGTTCCGATCTCAAACAGTTCAAGGCGATCACCGGCGGCAAGCCGATCATCATGGGCCGCAAGACCTGGGACAGCCTGCCGCGCCGGCCCTTGCCGGGGCGATTGAATATTGTAGTGACCCGCCAGGCGGATTTCGTGGCCGAGGGCGCGCAGCTCGCCGGCGATCTGGAAACAGCCTTCGAGATCGCCGTGGCGAGAGCCCGGACCGATTCGGTCGAGGAAGTCTTTGTCATCGGCGGCGCGCAGATTTATACTGCAGCCCTGAAGCGCGCTGACCGGCTTTACATCACTGAAGTTGATGCCGAACCGGCCGGCGATGCGGTGTTTCCCGCCCTTGCCGAAACACAGTGGGCTGAGGCGAGCCGCGTGCTTTGCGAGGCCGGGCCGGGCGATGATCACAGCTTCGTCTGCCGGGTACTGGAACGGGTTTGAATCTGGCTATGGGGATTGGCGGTCTGCGTGTCCCCCCCCGACAGAGCTTGAACCTTTGACCGCGAACGTTCATCTATGGTCGTAACGTATCGAGAGGAATGAAGCATCCATGCCCTGGAACGATAATACCGGCGGTAGCGGCGGCGGCGGAGGCCCTTGGGGCTCCGGCGGCGGCAATAACGGAAACGGACAAAATCCCTGGGGCCGCAAGCCCGAGGGTGGCGGTGGCGGCCAGGAGCCGCCCGATCTCGATGAAGTTGTGCGGCAATTGCAGCGCAGCTTCCGCGGCATGTTTGGCGGCGGCGGCAAGGATGGCGGCACGGATGGCGGCAAGGGCGGCGGCATTTTCGGCGTCGGACTTGTGCTGGCAATTCTCGTCGGCGTCTGGTTCCTGCTCCCCGGCAGCGGCTGGTATCAGGTCGGACCCAATCAGAATGGCGTCGTGCTGCGCTTCGGCGAATACACCCGCACGACCACGCCGGGTCTGCACGTCAAATTCCCGACCCCGATCGAGACCGTCTTCCTGCCCGAGGTGACCACGACCAATACGCTGACCATCGGCGCCGGTCCTGAAGGCCAGATGCTGACGCGTGACCAGAATATCGTCGATATCGATTTTGCCGTGCAGTGGCGCGTCAATCTGGGTTATCCCGACGGCGTGCGCGACTATCTCTTCAATGTCCGCAATCCGGAAAACACGGTTCGCGCCGTGGCCGAAAGCGCCATGCGCGAAGTGATCGGTACGTCCGACCTGCAATACATCATCACCGAGGGCCGCGGCGAAGTCTCGCGCCGGACCAAGGAATTGCTGCAGGCAACGCTGACGGAATATGCAGCCGGCATCGAGATCCTCGAGGTCAATCTGCAAACCGCGCAGCCACCGGCCAGCGTGATCGACGCCTTCCGCGATGTGGATGTTGCCGAACAGGATGCCGAACGTCTGCGTCTGCAGGCCACCTCCTACTCCAACCGGGTCATCCCGGAGGCCCGTGGTGATGCAGCCCGCCTGACACAGGCAGCCCAGGGTTATCGCGACTCGGTGATTGCCGAAGCGCAAGGCCAGGCCGATCGCTTCATCGCGATCTATGAGCAATATGTGCAGGCGCCCGAAGTGACGCGTCACCGCATGTATCTGGAAACCATGGAAGGCGTATTGCGCGATTCCGATCTGACCATCCTGGATAGTCAGTCCGGCGCCGTGCCCTATCTTCCGCTTGATCAACTTGGTCAGAATCGCACCCGCAGCCAAGGGGACAACCAATGATCCGCACTATCGGAATAATTTTTCTGTTCGGCGTCATCTTCGTCGGACTGCAGAGCGTTTATACGGTGAATGAGCTGCAACAGGCGCTGATCCTGCGCGTCGGCGAGCCGGTCGGCGCGGTCAATGAGGTCGGCGATGAAGATCCCGGCCTGCATTTCAAACTGCCATTCGTCATGGATGTGCTGATGTTCGACAAGCGCAATCTGGAATTCGACATGAGCCCGGAGGAAATCCAGGCATCGGACCAGGTTCGTCTCGTCGTCGATGCTTTCCTGCGATACCGGATCGTCGATCCCTTGCGTTTCTACCAGACGGTTGGTGATGAGCGCGGAGCGCAATCGCGTTTGCGTTCGATCATGGATGACAGCTTGCGCGGCGTGATCGCTTCGATCCCGTCCCAGGAAGTCGTCTCCGGCCAGCGGGCTGTCCTGATGGACCGTGTCCAGACGGCGGTGGAAGCGCAAGTGGCGCGCCAGGATCTCGGTATTGAAGTGGTCGATGTGCGCATCCTTCGCGCCGATCTGCCGCAACAGATCGCGGAACGGGTCTTTCAGCGCATGCGTTCGGAGCGTGAACAGCGCGCCGCGCAAATCCGTGCTGTCGGTGCCCAGGAAGCCCAGGAAATCCAGGCCGATGCCGATCGTCAGGGCCTGATCATCCGGGCCGAGGCGCGCGCGCAGTCGGAACGGACCCGCGGTGAGGGCGATGCCCAGCGCAGTGCCATCTATGCGGCCGCCTATGGCCGTGATCCTGAATTCTACGCCTTCTCCCGCTCGATGATCGCCTATCAGGAAGCGATCGGGGCCGGTACGCCGATCGTGGTGGCACCGGACTCGGAATTCTTCGACTATTTCCGCAGCGAGACGGGTCGTAACTAATCGTGGTGACGGCATTGCTCGTCGGAATAGGCGTCGCTCTGGCGCTTGAGGGAGCTGCCTACGCTTTGGCTCCCGAGGCGATGAAGCGATTTCTGTCGCAGATCATGGATATGCCGGGCGACCAGCTGCGCATTGCGGGGCTGGTCGCCCTGGTATCCGGGGTTGTGCTTGTGGCCTTCCTCGGGCCCTGACCGGCGCGTGACGGAATTGTCATGGCGATGACATTGCCGTCACGCCGGTTGCCGCACCGGGGCGCAAGGCGTTATGAATCGCGGCGCAAGTCGCGGTTTTTCTAATTTCGGATCGGCTGAATTCATGCGTCGTCTGTTTGCCCTCGTGGTTCTGTTTCTTCTGCCCTCGATCGCCCTGGCGCATCCGGGATCGGGCGGTTTCGCCGATCTGGCCGAGGGGTTGTCGCCCGCGGTTGTGAATATTGCGGCGGCGCAGCGGCTCGATGCCGGCGACGGCCTGCCGGAATTTCCCGAAGGCTCGCCGCTGGAACGCTTCAACGATATTTTCGGCGATGCCCCGCGCATCGCCAATTCGCTCGGTTCCGGTTTCATCGTCGATGGGACCGGTATCGTCGTCACCAATAATCACGTCATTGACGGCGCCGATGAGGTCGAGGTCTCCTTGCCCGACGGGCGCGTATTTCCGGCTGAAATCATCGGCATCGACGCGCTGACCGATCTGGCCGTGCTGCGCATGACCGGTGTGCATGAGAGCCTGCCGCATGTGAATTTCGGCGATAGCGATACGGCGCGGGTTGGCGACTGGGTGATCGCGATCGGCAATCCCTTTGGCCTTGGCGGCACCTTGACCGCCGGTGTCGTCTCGGCGCGTGGCCGCGAGGCGGGCGGGCGTTATGATGATTACATCCAGACCGATGTCGCCATCAATACCGGCAATTCCGGCGGGCCGCTGTTCAATATGGATGGCGATGTCATCGGCGTGAACACGCTGATCCTGTCGCCGACCGGCGCCAGCGTCGGCATCTCCCTGTCCATTCCGTCGAATATTGCGACGCGTGTCGTGGCGCAGCTGATCGAGTTTGGCGAGACAAGGCGCGGCTGGCTCGGTGTCAGCGTCCAGCCGGTGACACCGGAACTGGCGGAAAGCTTCGAGCTCGACTCGCCCTATGGCGCCATCATCTCGCGCGTCGAGGCGGGCGGCCCCGCTGCGGCGGCCGACCTGCGCACTGGCGATCTGGTGGTCAGCTTCAATGGCCGCCGGGTTCGCGACAGCCGCAGTTTTCCGCGCCTGGTCGCCGAGACCGAGATCGGTGCCACGGCCACGATCGGCATCATCCGCCAGGACCGGCCGCTGACACTGCGCGTCACGGTCGGTGAACTGGCGGAGAGCGCCGTAGCGGCGTCGGAGTCCGGCAATGGCACCAGCGTGATCACGCCGAGCCAGGCGCCGACCAATTCGGTGCGCGGCATGACACTCGCCGTGCTCGATACCGCCTCGCGCCGCCGCTTCCGGGTCCATCCCGACGCGACCGGCGTGCTGGTGACCGAGGTCGAGGCCAATAGCGATGCCTCCGGCAAGGTGCGTCCGGGCGATGTCATCGAGGAAGTCGAGTTCACCCGGGTAACGACGATCGAGGAAATTCGCCGCATCGTGGCGGGAATGCCCGATGGCCCGGTGCGCTTCCAGTTCAATCGCGGCGGTCAATACGTGCTGCAATCCATCCGGCCGTGAGGCGCTGCCTGCTGATTGCGGGACCGACGGCAGCAGGCAAGACCGCGCTGGCCCTGGCTGCGGCCGAGGCGCTGGACGGCGAGATCATCAATGCCGATTCGATGCAGATCTATGCCGGCCTGCCGCTGATCACGGCGCAGCCCTCGGCCGGTGATTTCGCGCGCGTGCCGCATCATCTGTTCGGCGTCGTCGAT
>JBNMNI010000149.1:0-4472 GCA_051275375.1 Maricaulis sp.
CCGCCATCGCCTGCCGTGGAGGTGGCAATCGGGTCGGTAATCTCCGTGGTCACTTCGCGATCTGCGAAGGCGGCAGGGGCTGCGACAGTCAGCGAAACAAGGGCGCTGGCAAACATAAAACGGCGACGCATACCGACTCCTGAGGACCATGGCCGAAAACGGTTCGGCGAATTCAACGTGATTTGTAGCGAATGCAACGCGGCTCGTCGACCGTTCCGGATGCGTAAACTTGAACAAACACGGCCGGGATCGCTCCCGGCCGTGCCGCATTGCCAGTCCTGTCGGGGAAATAACCGCTCAGGATGAGTAGTACATGTCGAATTCGACCGGATGCGGGTGCATTTCGAAACGCAGCACTTCTTCCAGTTTCAGATCGATATAGGCGTCGATCTGGTCATCATCCATAACCCCGCCCTTTTTGAGGAAATCGCGGTCGGCATCGAGGGATTCGAGGGCTTCACGCAGCGAGCGGCAGACGGTCGGGATGCCCTTGAGTTCCTGCGGTGGCAGGTCGTAGAGATCCTTGTCCATCGGATCGCCCGGATCAATCCGGTTCTCGATTCCGTCCAGGCCCGCCATCAACAGGGCTGCGAAGGTGAGATAGGGATTGCCGGCCGGATCGGGGAAGCGGGTTTCCAGACGCTTTGCCTTGGGTGAATTCACCCATGGGATCCGGATCGATGCGGAACGGTTGCGGGCCGAATAGGCCAGCAGGACCGGCGCTTCAAAACCCGGAACGAGGCGCTTATAGCTATTCGTGGTCGCATTCGCGAAGGCATTGATGGCGCGGGCATGTTTGATGATGCCGCCGATATAGTGCAGGCAGGTTTCCGACAGGTCGGCATAGCGGTCGCCGGCGAAAACGGGGTTGCCATTCTTCCAGATCGACTGGTGCACATGCATGCCGGTACCATTATCATTCCACATCGGCTTGGGCATGAAGGTCGCGGTCTTGCCATAGGCATGGGCAACCATTTTCACCGTGTATTTATACATCTGCATGCGGTCGGCCATGGTGGTCAGCGTGTCGAACTTCATGCCGAGTTCGTGCTGGGCCGGGGCGACCTCGTGATGGTGTTTCTCGGGCTTCAGGCCGAGATCTTCCATTACGGAGAGCATTTCAGAACGCATATCCTGGCAGGTATCGACCGGATTGACCGGGAAATATCCGCCCTTGGGTCCCGGGCGGTGGCCCATATTGCCGCCTTCATACTGGCGGCCGGAATTCTGTGGCATTTCCTCGCTATCGATCGAATAGCTCGTCTCGGCCTGACCGGTCGTGTAGCGCACATCGTCGAACACGAAGAATTCCGCTTCCGGCCCGAGATAGGCGGTGTCGCCAATGCCGGTGGAGGTGAGGTAGGCCTCGGCCTTCTTGGCGGTGGTGCGCGGATCGCGATTATAGGCTTCGCCGGTGCCCGGCTCGAGAATATCGCACAGCAGGATCATGGTCGGCTGCTGGTAGAAGGGGTCCATGAACATGGCACCCGGATCGGGCTTCAGGATCATGTCCGACTCATTGATCGCCTTCCAGCCGGCGATCGAGGAACCGTCGAACATCACGCCATCTTCGAAGAAATCCTCGTTCACTTCGGAACGGTCGAAGGTGACGTGCTGCAGCTTGCCGCGAGGGTCGGTAAAACGCAGATCGACATATTTGATCTCTTCGTCATGCAGTTTCTTGAGAATCTTGTTGGACATGGGCCAGGCTCCGAATTTGCTGGGCGGCAAGAATGGGTGGATTTAAAGCGCGTCGAGGCCGGTTTCGCCGGTCCGGATGCGGATGACTCGTTCGACAGGGCTGACGAAAATCTTGCCGTCCCCGATCCGGCCCGTCTGGGCTGCGTTCTGGATCGCCTCGATGGCGGCCTCGACGCGGTCGGCCGGCAGAACCAGCTCGATCTTGATCTTGGGCAGGAAGTCGACGACGTATTCCGCGCCGCGATACAGCTCGGTATGCCCTTTTTGGCGTCCAAACCCCTTCGCCTCAATAACGGTAAGGCCTTGAACGCCGATTTCCTGCAGCGCTTCCTTCACGTCATCAAGCTTGAATGGTTTGATGATGGCTTCGATTTTCTTCATGACCGACTCCGAAATCTTGGGGTGACGCTAGTGATGCCCCTGTGCGTTACAAGTAGCAAATGGTCCGCGATATTATTCCCGCTCACAAATGCCTCACAATCGGGCAGTTGTGCTGCACAATGGAGCGATGATGCCTCTCGACGTGCTCAAGACCGCCGATTGCGGCGCCTGCGATCGCCATGCCGCGGCCGCCGGCGTGCCGGGCTATGCCTTGATGCAGGCCGCCGGAGCGGCGGTCGCCGGTGCGATTCTGTCGCGCTGGGCCCGGCGTCCGACCCTGATTCTGTGCGGGCCTGGCAATAATGGCGGCGATGGCTTCGTCTGCGGCCGCCTCTTGCGCCAGGCCGGCTGGCCGGTCCGCATCGCTTTGCTGGGCAAACCTGAGCGGCTCAAGGGCGATGCCGCGGCCGCCTTCGCGGCATGGGAGGGCCCGGTCGAGCCGATGACGGCCGAATCGCTCGGTGATGCCCGCCTGGTGGTCGATGCGATATTCGGCGCCGGCCTGACCCGTCCGCTCGATGGCATCGCCGCCGGGCTTGCCGCTTCGCTGGCCGTGCGTGATTTGCCGGTGATCGCGGTCGATCTGCCCAGCGGCATCGCCGGCGACCGGCCTGATCCGGACGGCGTGACGATGCACGCCGATCTCACCATAACCTTCCACGCCCGCAAGCCGGCCCATTGCCTTGAGCCGGCCGCCTCGCTGTGCGGTGAGCTGGTCGTCGCCGATATCGGCATTCCCGGCAGCTGGCGCGACGCGGTGACGCCCCTGGCCCGACTCAACGCGCCGGCCCTGTGGCGCGCGGCTCTGCCGGTCCCTCAGGCCGGCACCCACAAGCATCAGCGCGGCCGTCTGGTGGTATTCTCCGGCGGCGCATCCGCCACCGGCGCGGCGCGGCTGGCGGCGCTGGCCGGTTTGCGTGCCGGTGCCGGACTGGTGACCTTGGCCAGCCCGGCCTCGGCCCTGCTGGTCAATGCGAGCGCCCTGACGGCGGTGATGCTCAAACGCTGGGATGGCGAAGCCGATACGGCCGAATTTCTGCTTTCGCTGCGCGCCAGCGCCGCAGTAATTGGTCCGGCTGCCGGTATAGGCGAGACCACGCGGCGTGCCGTCAGCCAGGCGCTGACACAATCGGCTCCGCTGGTACTGGATGCCGATGCGCTGACTTCATTCGAGGCCGATCCGCAATCCCTGTTTGCCCGGCTGCGTCCGATCGATGTCATCACCCCCCATGCCGGCGAGTTCGAACGCCTGTTTCCCGGATTGCTGGCCGCATCGCTCAACCGGATCGAGGCTGCGATCGCGGCGGCGCGTCTGGCCGGTTGCGTCGTGCTGCTCAAGGGCGCCGATACGGTGATTGCCGGGGCCGGGGAGGCGGCGGTCGTCAACCGCCATGCCAGCCCGGCACTGGCGACGGCGGGTAGCGGCGATGTGCTGGCCGGTCTGATCGGCGGCCTGCTGGCCCAGGGTGTGCCGGCCTTCCAGGCGGCCTGTGCCGCGGCCTGGCTGCATGGCGATGCGGGATTGCGCCTCGGCCCCGGACTGATCGCCGAGGACCTGCCGGGCATGCTGCCGCAGGTCTTGCAGGCTCTGTCGGCCCGTATTTCACGCGAACAGGCTCTGGCCCGTTTGAGCCGGCCTGATCGATAATACAGGTCGCGGGCTTGGCGCGGGCGGCGGCTCGGTTCATGTTCGGCCCACTCCCTCCAGAAGGTTGACCCATGTCGTCAGATACCCCCTATAGCGCCGACAGCCAGCTCGATATCGATGCTCTGGTGTTTCACCGCAAGCCGACCCCGGGCAAGCTCGCCATCGCCGCGACCAAGCCGATGTCGACCCAGCGCGATCTCGCCCTGGCCTATTCGCCCGGCGTTGCCGCGCCGGTGCGCGCCATCGCTGCCGACCCTGACGCGGTTTATGACTACACATCCAAGGGCAATATGGTTGCTGTCGTCTCCAATGGCACCGCCATTCTCGGACTGGGCAATCTCGGCGCGCGCGCCTCGAAACCGGTGATGGAAGGCAAGGCGATCCTGTTCAAGCGTTTTGCCGATATCGACGCCGTCGACATCGAGATCGACTATACAGATCCCGACGAATTCATCGCTTGCGTGCGCGGCTTCGGCGACACGTTTGGCGGCATCAATCTGGAAGATATCAAATCGCCGGAATGCTTCGAGATCGAACGCCGTCTGCGCGAAGTGCTCGATATCCCGGTCTTCCATGACGACCAGCACGGCACCGCCATCATCGCCACGGCGGGTCTGATCAATGCCTGCGACATCACCGGCCGCAAGCTGGAAGATATCAAGGTCGTCCTGTGCGGCGCCGGCGCGGCCGGGCTTTCGGTGCTCGAACTGATCGAATCGATCGGGGTGCGCAAGGAAAACAC
>JBNMNI010000150.1:0-4434 GCA_051275375.1 Maricaulis sp.
GTCATCAAGCGCGCCCTGCCGCTGGTGATCGCCAATGCCAGCGTGCCGCTGGCCGGGGTGGTCGACACATTTGTCCTCGGCCTGTCAGGCGACAAGAGTGATCTGGGCGGGGTGGCGCTGGGCGGCGCGATCTTCTCGGTCTTCTATTGGAGCTTCTATTTCCTGCGCATGGGCACGACCGGGCTGACGGCCCAGGCCGACGGCGCCCATGACCGGGCCGAAACCCAGCGCATACTGATCCGCGCCGTCGCGATCGCCGCCGGGCTCGGCATCGCCGTCTGGCTGCTGCGCGATGCGATCGCCTGGGGCGGGTTTGCCGTGCTGCAGGGCGAGGCCGGAGTCGAGGCCAAGGGCGCCGACTATCTGCTCGCCCGCGCCTGGGGTGCCCCGGCGGCGCTGGCGACCTTCGCCCTGACCGGCTGGCTGATCGGGCTTGGCCGCAATACGGCGACGCTGGCGATCTATGCCGCCTTCAGCGCCATCAATATCGGGCTCGATCTCTGGTTCGTGCTCGGCCTCGGCTATGGGCCCGGCGGCGTCGGTGCCGCAACCGCGATCGCCGAATGGGCCGGGCTGCTCACCGGGCTCGGCTTTGCCGCTCACGCGCTGCAGCGCCAGGGCGGCTGGGCCAGCGATGTGCTCACCCGCGCCAGCCTGCTCAATCCGGGCGCCATCGCCCAGATGTTCAATGTCAATATCAATCTGATGATCCGCACCTGGAGCCTGGTGATCGGCTTTACCTGGTTTGCCAATGCCGGCGCCCGTCAGGGCACCGCGGTCCTGGCCGGCAATCACGTCCTGCTGCAGGTGATCACGCTGTGGGCCTTTGTGCTCGACGCCTTTGCCTTTGTCGCCGAGACCGAGGCCGGCCGCGCGTTTGGCCGCCGCTCGCTGGCCGGACTGCGCCGGGCCGTGCGCCTGACCGGCGAGCCGATGTTCGCAGCCGGGGCGATCTTCGCGGTTCTGACCTGGCTGTTCGGCGCCCAGGCGCTGGGCTTTCTGATCGAGGACGCCGAAGCGCGTGCAGCGGCGATCCGCTATCTGCCCTGGTGCGCCGTCGTGCCCGTGCTCGGGGCCGGCGCCTGGCTGATGGATGGCGTCTTCATCGGCACCACCAGCGGCAAGATATTGCGCAATGCCGGCGCCGCTGCGGTGCTGATCTATCTCGCCGCCGACGCGCTATTGGCGCCGGCCCTGGGCAATACCGGCGTTTGGCTGGCTTTCGTGATTTTCTATATCGCCCGCGGCGGCACGCTGATCCTGGCCTATCCGGCGCTGGAGCGCAGATTGCAGTCAATGCCGACCGCTTCGGCGACCGAGGCGAAACCGTCGGCCTGAAGCCGTTTCACCAGGCCGGATTTGATGCGCTGCACCAGGCCGGGGCCCTGATAGATCAGCCCGGTATAGAGCTGGATCGCATTGGCGCCGGCGCGGATCTTGGCATAGGCCGTATCGATGCTGTCAATGCCGCCAACCCCGATAATCGCCAGATCCGGACCCGCAGCGCGGCGGAACTGGCGCACCAGATCGGTCGAGCGTTCAAAGATGGGCGGACCCGACAGGCCGCCGCCCTCGCCCATCAGCCCGCTGGTCAGGCTGTCGGGACGCAGGATTGAGGTATTGGACAGGATGATGCCGTCGAGACCATGGCGGCCGATCGCGCCGATCATGCCGGGCACTTCATCATCGCCGATATCCGGCGCGATCTTGAGGAAGACCGGTGCCTTGCCGCGCACCCCCGCCACCGCTCCCAGCAGGGCGTCGAGCGCGCCGCTGGTCTGCAGCGTGCGCAGGCCGGGCGTATTGGGCGATGAGACATTGATGGTGAAGAATTGCGCCAGATCCTTCAGCCGCTCGAGGCAGGCGACGTAATCGGCGACGCGATCCTCGCTGTCGAGATTGGCGCCGAGATTGACCCCGACAATTCCGCCGCGCCCGGCACGCCGGCGCAGCCGCGCCTCGAACGCGTCCAGCCCCTCATTGGGAAAGCCCATGCGATTGATGACGGCATGATCGGAGGCAAGCCGGAAAATGCGTGGACGCGGTTTGCCGTCCTGCGGCCGCGGCGTCACCGCACCCAGTTCAACATAGCCGAACCCGGCCGCCAGCAGCGCATCGGGCGCCTCGGCATTCTTGTCGAACCCGGCGGCGAGGCCGACCGGATTGGACAGGTCGAGCCCGGCCAGGCGCGTCGCCAGCATCGGATGATCGGCGAAGATCTGCCGCGGTCCGAGACCGGCCTTCAGGCCGAGCAGGCCAAACCGGTGCGCCGTCTCCGGCTCGAAAACACGCAGGGCGCGCGCGATCAGATCGTGAATCACCACTGGCCTCCCAGCTCGGAGGGCAGGACCCAATCGCCATCGGCATTGCGGCGCACATGGCGCACGCCGCGCACGGCACTGGCCGGGATATCGCCGTAAACATGCGGAAACAGGGCGCCGTCGCGGGATTTCTCCCATTTGACGCTTGTCCCCAGCGCCTCGAGATCGATCTCGGCCAGCAGCAGGCGCGGATGCTCGTTATAATGCTTGAGCAGCGTGCCCTCGACCTGGTCGGCGGCGGAAAGATGGATGAATCCATCGGCAATATCATGCGGCTCGCCGTGAAACACGCCGGCCATCATCACCGCGGCCCAGCCCTCGGGCGTCGCGAGTCGGTATGCAATCTTGTCGCTCATGCGCAGGGGTTAGCCCCTGGGCGAGGGCTGCGCAAGCCTGTCTGGCGACCGGGCATATTTTCCGATAACTTTCCCGGCTCCAGGGACGCATCGCCATGTTCACGCACGATCAGATCTGGCGCGGGATTGACCGTCTCGCAGCCCATGCCCAGACCAGCCCCTCCGGGCTGGCGCGGCGTGCAGGGCTGGATTCGACGACCTTCAACCCGTCCAAACGCGTCTCGGCCGATGGCAAATTGCGCTGGCCCTCGACGGAGAGCCTGACCAAGGCCCTGAGCGCCGCCCATCTCGGTTTCGCCGATTTCGCCGCCCTGGTGAGTGGCGAGGGCCGGGCCCGCTCCCTGCCGGCGCTCGATCTGGCCGATGGCGACCGCGCCGCCGCTTTCGATGCAACCGGCCTGCCGACCGGGCCGGGCTGGAGCCGTGTGCCCTTCCCGGATCTGGGCGGGAGCGAGGCCTTTGCCCTGACGGTCGAAGGCGAAGCCATGTTGCCGGTCTACCGGCCCGGCGACCGCCTGGTCATCGCGCCCGACGACCGGGCGCGGCCGGGCGACCGCGTGATGGTGAAGACCCGCGATGGCGAGATTTCCGGCTGGGAACTGGGTCGCAGCACGGTGCAGGAAGTGGCGCTGAAATCGCTCAACCCGGCGCGGCCGGACCGCAGCGTCAAACTGGCCGAGATCGCCTGGATCGCACGCATCGTCTGGGCCAGCCAATAGGGCGCCCGCCACGCCTCAGTGCGACATGCGCTCGCCGGCCCAGGCAGTGGCCGCATGGCGATCATCGCGCAGGGCGAGCAATTGCGCCGCCTCGGCCCGCACACCGGTTTCGAAGGCATCGCGCGGCTCAAGCTCGAGCGCGATCTCCAGCTGCTCCCACGCCATCGCATTGCGATCGGCATCGTCCAGGGCAATCAGGCCGAGAGCGAGAAAATAGCGCAGGGCCGGATTGTCGGGATCCAGCGCGATCGCCTGGCTGTAAAAACCGGTTCCCGCCTCGATCGAGGCGCCGAGCATCTGCATGCCGCGCGCACCGCCGCGCCGCGCCACTTCAAGATTCCACGCTCCCAGCGTGCCCAGGGCCCAGACATTGCCCGGATCGTCCATCACCACGGAGTCCAGCAGATTGCGCCCGCGTTGCGGCACCCGCATGAACAGGTTCTGCATCGTGCTCTTGAAACGGCCCTGATAACCCAGCGAAATCGCCAGCCGCAGCCGCGCTTCGGCGCTCTCCCCATCCGCGCGCAAGGCGGCCTCGGCCAGATCGACGGCTTCGCGCGTCAGGGCCTCGCGGTCGGGATTGTCCGGTTCGATCATCAATTGCGCCACAAGGGCGCGCGCCGCATAGGCATAGCCCTCCGCCCCGCCGGCCTGTTGCGCCTGGCTGGCGGCCTCCTGCCAACGGCCAAGGGCAAAGGCCTGGCGTGCCTGGTCCATATCGGCCCGGGCGGAGGCGGTGATCAAAAACAGCGCGATGACGGTGAGCAGTCTCATGCGCGCAATGTAGATCAGTTGCGTGACGGAAAGAAGCAGGAGTTTTGCCGGGCTTGTTGGCCATACTGCCCTGCCGCGACCATTTGCGCCTTGGCCCGTCGGGCGATGACAGGCAGAGTCGACGGCGGCGTCGGGGTTGGCCAGAGCGGAGCGTGAACGTGAGCAGCAGCGAAGCCTTCCAGCCACCCAAACCGCCCTATGCCCGCTACACCCAGGCCGGCCATCTGACCGCGTCGGATTACTGGACCTATTTTCGGGCGATGA
>JBNMNI010000151.1:0-4431 GCA_051275375.1 Maricaulis sp.
CAGGACGGCATGGATTATTTCGATCTGCACCACACGCCGGACGATACGCTCGACAAGATCGATCCCGACGCCCTGGCCCAGAATGTCGCCGCCTATGTGGCGCTGATCTATCTGGCCGCCAATATGGATGTCGATTTCCGCTCGCCAGCGACCGAAGAGGCTGCGGCAGAGGAATAAGCCCCGCCGCGCTTTCCAGCCGGCGATGATCAATCAGCAGGCCTTCGATCCTGGATCGGGGGCCTGCCGCATGCCCTGACCGGAGGCGCACATGAATATCAAGGACGCGGCCGCGCGCAGCGGCCTGCCGGCCAAGACGATCCGCTATTACGAATCGATCGGTCTGCTTGCGCCCGACCGGGCGGAGAATGGCTATCGCCTGTATGGCGAGACCGATCTGCACAAGCTGGGCTTTCTCGCCCGGGCCCGCGCGCTGGGGTTTTCCATCGAGGACTGCCGCCACCTGCTTTCGCTCGACGGTGATGCCTCGCGCTCAAGCGCCGATGTGAAGGCGCTGGCCCAGCAGCATATCCGCCAGATCGGCGAGAAGATTTCCGAGCTCAAGGCGATGCGCGCCAGCCTGCAGAAACTGGCCTCCGCCTGCCATGGCGACGACCGCCCCGATTGCCCGATCATCGACGAATTATCGGGTCTTGCACCGGCCGCCTGCGGCGCATCAGGACGCAGGCTGCCGGACGATTGAATTCGCCGCTTGACCTTCCAGTAACGGGAAGGCTTACACCGGTGTCGTCACTTCCGAAGGACGCCGGTCATGAATGCCCATAACCATCAGGAATCCGCGAGCTGCTGCGGCGGCAAGCATCCGGCGCATGACGGGGCTGTGATCGATCCGGTCTGTGGCATGAGCGTCGATCCGGCCGCCGGCAAGCCGCAATTCGCGCATCACGGCACGACCTATCATTTCTGCTCGACGCGCTGCCATGACCGCTTCGCGGCCGACCCGGCACAATATCTCGACGCAGCCGGCGCGGCGCCCGCGGTCGACCTGCCATCGGGCACGAAATATACCTGCCCGATGCATCCGGAGATCATTCAGACCGGGCCCGGCACATGCCCGAAATGCGGCATGGCGCTGGAGCCTATGGGCGTGCCGGCCGGCGATGAAGGCCCCAATCCGGAACTGGTCGATTTTCGCCGCCGCTTCTTCTGGGGCACTCTTCTGACCATTCCGCTGGTGCTGCTGGCTATGGGCCCGATGATCGGGCTCGGCTTCGCACGCGAATTCGTCGGCGAGGGGGTGGCGATCTGGCTCGAGCTTGCGTTCGCAACGCCGGTGGTGCTGTGGGCTGGCTGGCCCTTCCTTGAGCGCGCCGTGCAGTCACTGCGCACCGGCCATCTCAACATGTTCACCCTGATCGGGCTCGGCGTCAGCGCCGCCTATCTCTACAGCGTCACCGCAGTGTTGTTCCCGGATATCTTCCCGGCGGAATTTCGCCATGCCGGCGGCCATGTCGCCGTCTATTTCGAGGCCGGCGCCGTCATCACCGTGCTGGTCCTGCTCGGACAGATCCTGGAACTGGGCGCCCGCGAACGCACCGGCTCTGCGATCCGCGCCTTGCTTGATCTGGCCCCCAAGACCGCGCGGATCATCCGCGAGGACGGTAGCGAAGACGAGGTCGCGCTGGATAGCGTGATGGTCGGCGACAAGCTGCGCGTTCGTCCCGGCGAAAAACTCCCGGTCGATGGCCTGGTTGTTTCGGGCCATTCCTCGGTCGATGAATCCATGCTCACCGGCGAAGCCCTGCCGGTCGAAAAGGGCGCGGGCGACAGCGTCACCGGCGCCACGATCAATGGTTCGGGCGGGCTTGTGGTCGAGGCGCGCCGCCTCGGCGGTGACAGCGTGCTCAGCCAGATCGTCGAAATGGTCGCAAAAGCCCAGCGCAGCCGCGCCCCGATCCAGAAATTCGCCGATATCGTTGCCGGCTGGTTCGTGCCCGCCGTGATCGGTGTCGCTGTTCTGGCCTTTATCGGCTGGTCGATCTGGTCGCCGCCGCCAGCGATGGCGCATGCGCTGATCGCCGCCGTCTCGGTGCTGATCATTGCCTGTCCCTGTGCGCTGGGGCTGGCGACGCCGATGTCGATCATGACTGCCGCCGGTCGCGGCGCCCAGGCCGGCGTTCTGATCCGCGATGCCGAAGCACTGGAGCGGTTCGAGAAAGTCGACACGCTGCTGGTCGACAAGACCGGCACATTGACCCTGGGCAAGCCCAGCCTGGTCGGGGTGCAAAGCGCGCCCGGCCAGTCGGATGACGCTGTGCTCGGCTTTGCTGCGGCCTTGGAGCGTGGTTCGGAACACCCGCTCGCCGAGGCGATCCTGAAGGGCGCCGAAGCCAAAGGGCTGACCTTGGAACCGGTCGAGGATTTCCAGTCCGTCACCGGCAAGGGCGTGACCGGTCGTGCGGGCGGGCACCCGCTTGCGCTCGGCAATATGGCCTTGATGGACGATCTCGGGATCGATGCGGCAGCCTTGCTGGCCGCCGCCGATGCGCGCCGCGATGCCGGCGAGACCGTGATGTTCCTCGGTGTCGATGGCGCCTGCGCCGGTTTCATCGCCGTTGCCGACCCGATCAAGGACACCACACGCGCCGCACTGAAGGATCTGGCCGCCGCCGGGATCCATGTCATCATGGCGACCGGCGATAATGAGCGCACGGCCAAGGCCGTCGCGGCACAACTCGGCATCGAGGATTTCCATGCCGGTGTATTGCCGGCCGACAAGGCGAAACTGATCGAGGATCTCCAGGCTGCCGGCCACCGCGTCGCCATGGCCGGCGACGGCGTCAATGACGCACCGGCCCTGGCCCGCGCTGATGTCGGCATCGCGATGGGTACTGGCGCTGATGTCGCGATCGAGAGCGCTGGCATCACGCTGGTCAAGGGCGACCTCAATGGCATCGTCCGCGCCCGCCATCTGGCGAAGGCGACGATGCGCAATATCCGGCAGAATCTTTTCTTCGCAATGATCTACAACGCTGCCGGGGTTCCGGTGGCGGCGGGCATACTCTATCCGGTCTTCGGTATTTTGATTTCGCCGATGTTCGCAGCCGCCGCCATGAGCCTGTCTTCGGTCTCGGTGATTTCCAACGCACTGCGCCTGCGCAGTGTCAAACTCTGACGGGGTGCTAGCAATGGCCTTCGAGCAAAAGGTAACAGGCATGGATCGGCGTAATTTCCTCACCAGCACGGTCGCGATCGGCGGCTTTGCTGCGGCAACATCCCTGCTGCCGGCCTGGGCCCAGAGCGCCGCGCCGCTGACCAGCGCCGGCCTGCCCGCGCTGACCGGGACACGCTTCGATCTCAATGTCGGCCATACGCCGGTGACCATTGATGGCCGCGGCAGCCGGGCTGTGACGGTCAATGGGCATTTGCCGGCGCCGGTGCTGCGCTGGCGCGAGGGCGATGACATCACGCTCAACGTCACCAACGGCCTGAGTGAAGACACCTCCATCCACTGGCACGGCATATTGCTGCCCTTCCAGATGGATGGCGTGCCGGGCATCGCCTATCCCGGCATCGCGCCGGGTGAGACTTTCCAGTATCGCTTCCCGATCCTGCAATCGGGCACTTACTGGTATCACTCGCATTCCGGCCTGCAGGAGCAGATGGGCCATTACGGGCCGATCATCATTGATCCGGCCGGCGAGGACCCGGTCGCCTATGACCGCGAATACGTGCTGATGCTCGGCGACTGGACCTTCGAGGGGGGGCAGGCGGTCTACAACCGGCTCAAACAGGTCTCCGACGTCTATAATGGCCAGCGCCGCACCATGGTCGATTTCTGGCGCGATGCGCGCCGCGAAGGTCTCGGCCAGGCCGTCGCCGAGCGTGCGATGTGGGCGCAGATGCGCATGAGCATGACCGATATCGCCGATGTGACGGGTGAGGCCTACACCTATCTGATCAATGGTCATGGGCCGCAGGATAACTGGACCGGCCTGTTCCGGCCCGGCGAGCGGGTGCGGCTGCGCATCATCAATGCCTCGGCGATGACGATCTTCAACCTGCGCATTCCCGGCCTGCCAATGACCGTGGTCCAGTCCGATGGTCTTGCGGTGCAGCCGGTCGAGACCGACGAGTTCCAGATCGGCGTCGCCGAAACCTATGACGTGATCGTCGAGCCGCGCGACCAGGCCTATACGGTGATGGCCGAGAGCATTGATCGCGGCGGCTATGTCCGCGCCACCCTGGCGCCGCGCGCCGGCATGCAGGCGGCGGTGCCGCCGCTGCGTGAGCGTCCTCTGCTGACGATGCGCGATATGGGGATGGATCATTCCGCCATGGGCGGCGGGATGGATCATGCTGCAATGGGGCATGACGCTCCGGCTGCCGCTCCGATGGACCACGCGGCCATGGGACACGGCGCTCCGGCTGCCGCTCCGATGGACCACGCGGCCATGGGACACGGCGCTCCGG
>JBNMNI010000152.1:0-4415 GCA_051275375.1 Maricaulis sp.
CGGTCCCGCCGCGCCGATCAGCGCCAGCGCGCCGCACACAAGGCTCAACCCGGCCCAGATCAGCGCCACGCGTCCATGGCTCAGCCCGGTGCGGATCAGCAGCTGGTAGGCATGGGCCCGGTGCGGTGCAAACAGGCGCCGCTTGGCCTTCGCCCGCGCCGCCATCGTCAACAGGACATCGCCAAGCAGGGGCAGGATCAAGAGAGCCGCCAGCCAGGCCGTTCCGTCAGGCCCCGTCGCCGCCCAGCGCAGCGCCAGACCGGCAAACAGGACCGAAGCCCCCAGCGCGCCGGCATCGCCGGCAAACAGGGTGCCGCGCGCCCGGACCAGAGGTGCATTCCAGACCGCAAAACCGGCCAGCGCCGCAGCGAGCGCCAGACTCGCGAAGGCGACATCGCCGCCACCGGCCAGTGCCAGCACCAGGCAGGCCGGTATCAGACAGGCCGCAATCAGCCCGTCCGAGCCGTCCATGAAATTGACCGCATTGGCAGTGGTGAAGACCCACAGGGCTGAGCCCAGCAAACCGACGATCCACGGCAGGCTAACGGCAAGTATGGTGACGGGTCCCGCCATCCCTGCGAGCACCAGGCTGACGGCAGCCAGAATGATGAATTTGAGCGCTTCCGGCAGGGTGAAAAGATCGTCGAGCAGGCCGGTCAGTCCGGCTATGCCGCCGCACAAAGCCAGCCCGGCCAGCATCGCACCGCTCGCCGGCGCCTGCTCGGACATCATGGCCAACGCTATGAAAAATCCGGCTAAAACTCCAAGCCCGCCGCCGCGTGGCGTCGGCCTGTCATGATTGGAACGACGGTTCGGCCGGTCGATAATCCCCGCCCGGCGCATGCTCCAGCCAAGCAGTAGCGCCGCCGCGAAAGCCGCAATCAGGGGCCAGACGTCAAGCATCGCCGCCCTCCCCCAGCCGCACCGGCACAATCACCCAGTCCGGCAGCGCCGCACGCAGCATGACCGCGGCCTGCATCGCCTCATCCAGGCCATTGTAAAGACTAAAACAACTGGCCCCTGACCCCGACATCCGCACCAGGTTTGGCCGGCCGGTCGCAGCCAGCAATTCCAGGCTGCGGGCAATCCCCGGCGCGACACTGATCGCCGCCGATTGCAAATCATTCGGCTCTGCATCAAGCCAGGCTGGCAAGGCGTCAAGGTCCGGCGCCGACTCGGTCAGCCGGCCCGGCTCGCCCGCATCGAAGCGCTTGAAAACCGCCGCCGTCGAGACGGGAATTCCAGCATTGAGGATCACCGCGAATAGCGGCGGCACATCGCCAAGCAATTCAATCCATTCGCCAATCCCGCGCATCCGCAGGGGGCGGGAATACAGGCAGGCCGGCACATCGGCGCCCAGCGTCAGCGCCAATTGCGCCAGATCTTCCATCGTCCAGTCCAGCTGCCACAGGCGGTTGAGCGCCCGAAGCGTCGCTGCTGCATCAGCCGATCCGCCGCCCAGACCGGCCGAAACCGGGATGAGTTTTTCCAGATGGATTGCCGCCCCCGTCCGCAGCCCCGCAGCCGACTGCAGCGCCCGTGCCGCCCGCAGGACCAGATTGGCCTTCTCGGCAATCAGCGCCCGCGACGCTGCGCCGGACATGGTCAGACTGAGGGTCGATGAGGGCTGGACACTGATCATGTCCCCCCAATCGGCAAACACCACCAGGCTGTCGAGCGGGTGATAGCCATCCTCGCGCGCGCACCCGACGCGCAAGGTCAGATTGACCTTGGCCGAGGCGCGTTCGACGATATCGCTGCCCGTCACGGGTTATGAACCTCGATCGCAACTGATTCATCCGCCGGCACACCGGATTCCAGCCGCTGCAAGAGACCGGCACGCTCGGTATCGTCGGGCTCGAGATCGAGCGTACGGCGCCACTGGAAACCGGCTTCCAGCCGCCGGCCGACCTGCCAATAGGCATCGCCGAGATGGTAATTGATCGTCGCATTGCCCGGATCAAGCGCGGCGGCGCGCTCCAGCTCGGCCACTGCGGCGTCATAATGGCCGAGACGATAATGGGCCCAGCCCAGGCTATCGACGATATTGCCCTGTTCGGGCTCCAGCTGCGCTGCGCGCGATACCATCTCGAAGGCGCGCTCGGTATTTACACCGTGATCGATCCACAAATAGCCGAGATCGTTGAGAATTTGTGGCTCGTCCGGAGCCACTTCGAGGGCTTCCAGATAGGCCGCCTCGGCCAGGGACCAGTCCACATTCTCATAGAGGCAGGCGGCGCGGTAATAATAATGCCGCCAGTCATCCGGCTGGCCGGCTGCGCGGCGATCAGTGATGACACCGCGATAAAGCTCGGCCGCTTCCGGACACTGGCTCTGCACCCGCAACAGATCAGCCAGGATCAGGCGCGCCTCGGTATCGCCGGTGCGATCGACCAGCTGGCGCGCCGTCAATGTCGCCGCATCCATGCGGCCCAGCCGAGCCGTCAGCCAGATACGATCGATCTCGGCGGCCGTCTTGAACGGCCCCTCGGGGACGGCGGTGTATTCGATCAGGGCCAGTTCCGGCAGGCTGATACGCTGCAGGGTTTCGCCGAGCATGACCCGGGTCGCGGCATCGGCCGGGTCCAGCCGCTGCAACATGCGCAGATAGATGACGGCCAGATCCATATCCGCCTGCGAGGCGAGACTGGCCGACGGCCCGAAGGCCGAACGGGCCGCGAACTGGGCCAGGCTCGGGCGCCGCGATGGCCGGTGGCGCGCGCTGACGGAATCGAGCGCCTGCTGGATTGTGGCATCGGCCGGATCGCCGTCGAGATAGGCCTGGTAAAGCGCGGCGGCATCGTCCGGGCGCCGCTTGCGCTCCAGGAAATTGCCGTAAAGCTCGGTCGCCATGCGCGGAAAGGGCGAGGCAAAAACCGCAGCCTGATACGCACCGTCGGCGTCCTCATCCCGGCCGGCGGCGTCAAACAGCATGGCACGATGGATCGGGATGAAGGGCGAAAGGAAGCCCGGCGCGGACAGGGCTTCGGCTCCGGCCAGCGCCTCATCGACCGCGCCGCTGCCCAGCAAGGCCCATTGCGTCCAGATCTGCGCCAGGAAGGCATTGAACGGACCGAAATCCGGCGCACCGTTCAGGGTATCGAGCGCCTGGGTGAAGTGACGGGCATGGATCTGATCAACCGCGAGATACAGGCTGGCGAGCCGGCTTGGATCGCCGGCGGCGGCACTGGCAGCCGCCAGATCAACGGCATTATCCATCTCGCCGGCCAGGATTGCGGTGACATAGGCCCGATCGGTCAGGATCGCATCGCCCGGCATCCGCCGCAGCGCCTCGGCATAATAATCCGCAGCCACCTGGGCATCACGATTTACCCCGGCATGGCGCGCCGCCAGGAAAGCGCCATAGGCCGAACGCTCATCATCGGGCAGCGAGACGCAGGAGACCGTCGCGAGGACGGCGAGGAAAAGGGGCAAGACGCGCAGGGGTTTGATCATGGCGTCATGCTCGTTCCTCGCGGGCCCGCGCGCAAGGGCGCAATACTGGCGGGCTACATATTGGCATACATCGGACCGCCGCCGCCTTCGGGCGTCGTCCAGTTGATATTCTGGTTCGGGTCCTTGATATCGCAGGTCTTGCAGTGAACGCAGTTCTGGGCGTTGATCTGGAAACGCTCATCGCCGCTGGTCTCATCCTTGATCCACTCATAGACGCCAGCCGGGCAATAGCGCGCCGACGGGCCGGCGAACTCGCCCAGTTCCGAAGACTTCTGCAGAGCGAGGTCGGCGACCTTGAGGTGAACCGGCTGGTTTTCCTCATGATTGGTGTTGGAGATGAAGACCGAGGAGAGGCGATCAAAGGTCAGCACGCCATCGGGCCTGGGATAGCTGATCGGCTTGTGCTGTGCGGCCGGCTCGAGGCTGGCTGCATCGGTCTTGCCATGGCCCAGCGTGCCAAACGGCGACCAGCCGCCCAGCAGCGTGTTGCACCACATATCGATGCCACCGAGCATGACCCCGAACAGCGTGCCGAATTTCGACCAGAGCGGTTTGACATTGCGCACGCGCTTGAGGTCCTTGGCGACCCAGGAATTCTCGTAGGCGCTCTGGTATTCGCTCAGCTCGTCATGGGCACGGCCCGACTGGATCGCGGCATAGGCGGCCTCGGCGGCCAGCATGCCGGTCTTCATGGCGTTATGGCTGCCCTTGATGCGCGGCACATTGACGAAACCGGCCGAACAACCGATCAGCGCGCCGCCCGGAAAGGCCAGTTTCGGCACGGATTGATAGCCGCCTTCAGTGATCGCCCGTGCGCCGTAAGACAGGCGCTCGCCGCCCTCCAATGTGGCGCTGATTGCCGGATGCGTCTTGAGACGCTGGAATTCCTCGAAGGGCGACAGATAGGGGTTCTTGTAATTGAGGTGAACGACGAAGCCGATCGAGACCAGGTTTTCGCC
>JBNMNI010000153.1:0-4411 GCA_051275375.1 Maricaulis sp.
ATGACGCGGCCGATCACACAGGCATCGGGTGCCACCCAATACTCGCCACCGGCCGGAAGTTCCGGCTGAGAATCACCCAACGCATAAATGGCCATGTCTGTCTCCGTGTAGAATTCCGTGAAATTTTCGCGACGCGGACGTTGAGATTCTGTTCACCACGCTACACTCACACTGTAGCGGCGATTCGGGGTGCTACCTCGCAATCGTTTCGGTAACTCCGGACGGAAGGCCTGATCAGACGTCATGGACAGTCTGCACCCAAGCCCACCAGATCATGGCGCCCCCGGGCCCTGCCTGCCGGATTCTTCCGAATCGTCCCCATCGCCAAAACCCTGTCGCCCCTCTGCCCTTGGCCGAGGGGTTTTTCATGTCTGGAGAACCGAGCCATGACCAAGCGTATCGTCAAACGTCGCACTCGCACCGGTGAATTCAACGCAGCTCACTATCAGACAGAGGAGACGAAGGTTCGCGCCCTCTTCCCCGGCACCAATTGGAGCCCGGAAGCGCGCGATCCCATGCGCGACCAGAGATACGTCAAGAACGTCAAACCGCGCTCGGAGGGCCAGGCGGCGCTGATGAAGGCGGTCGACGACCATAATCTCGTCCTCGCGCTGGGACCGGCCGGCACCGGCAAGACCTATCTCGCCGTCGCCAAGGCGGTCGAGGCGCTCGAAGCGGGATCGGTCAGCCGCATCGTGCTGTCACGGCCCGCGGTCGAGGCCGGCGAATCGATCGGTTTCCTGCCCGGGGCGATGGAAGAGAAGCTCGCCCCCTATCTGCGGCCGCTCTACGACGCCCTCGCCGACCGGCTCTCGCCGAAACGCCTGCAGATGATGATGCAGGAGGGCCTGATCGAGATCGCCCCGATCGGCTATATGCGCGGACGCACGCTCAATAATGCCTTCGTCGTCGTCGACGAGGCGCAGAACTGCACCTATGTGCAGCTCAAAATGCTGCTCACAAGGCTGGGCTGGAACGCGACCATGGTCGTCACCGGCGATCCGGCACAATCGGATCTTTTGCCCGGCATGTCCGGCCTCGGCATTATCGCCGACAAGCTGGAACCGCTTGAAGACATCGCCGTCTGCCGCCTGGCGGCAGAGGATATCGTGCGCCATCCGCTGGTGGCGACCATGTTGACGGTGCTCTAGCGCAGCGACGGAACTGGAAATGAAGGCGGCGCGGCCCTGATGGGACGCGCCGCCTGACGTTCGCCCGCCATAGAACCGGTTAACGCAGCGCGCCGCGCGTACTCAACGCCCCGCACAGTATCAGCATCGTGGCTTGTGCCGCGAATTCGACGACGCCGCCAAAGAAATTGGTGAAATGCAAATTCAGCGCCAGCACGATCCAGTCAAACCGGCCCACGAGCAAAGCGAGCAGCAGAATCCAGAACGCCAGGCTTTGACGTCTCAGGATCAAGATATAGGCCGTCGTGAACAGGATCACGAAGGTGATGAAACTGGCCAGATTCATGGCAGATTCGGTGTCGAGGAAGGCCTCGAGGTCAAACCAGACCAGCGCATCCGGCCACAGCCCCAACCGGCCGAAAACCTCCATGGCAACCCAGTATAAGGTGAAGCTCATCTGCGCCGAAGCCAGCGCAATCAGTACACCATAAAGAATTGTGTCGATCTGAGGAGAGCTTGCTGCTTTCACTGCGGGGCGAGCCTCACAAGTTCAATCGAAGCCAGACGAACGGGGAAGTAAGCCAGCCGGGCGCTGGCCCCGGGCGCCTCAGTGAATGGTCACGGGCATCGTGCGGTATTTCACCAGCATGCGCAATGTCAGACTGTGTTCCTCGCCGGGCTGCAAGCCCCAACGCTGCATTTCCCGCTCCGCGCGCTCACGCACCCGGCGGGCGCGCAGATACTGCACCGCGATGAAGCCGGCGATGGCGGTATAGGCCGCGTATTCCATGATGCCATACCAGTTGGGCATGAAGAGCCAGACGCAAAAGGCGGCGAGCGCGGCAAAAATGATGTCGACCGGCCAGCCCTCCGAAGCGGTGAAGAAGGCCAGCATCGGAAAGATCGCGCGGTCGATATCCCCTTCCGGGTCGATCTTCGCCAGCAGGGTCTCGAATTCGGCCGACTGGGTCGCATAGCTGCGATTGAGCTCGGTTTCCGGTGTGTATTCCGCGGCATGGGGCGGCAGGTCGCGATTCATCAGGACGCAGGCGCGCATCAGCCATTCATCGTCCTGCAAGCGGCCATGGCCGACATAACCTGCCATTATTCGTCCCCGAGCCGGCGGCTGAGCCAGGCCGCAGCCTGGGCCGGCGTCTGCTGTTCCAGATCGACCAGGCGATTGGCACCGCGCATGGCGTCGCCGTCAATCGCATCGACCAGCGGGGCGAGGGCTTCGGCCAGGCCGGGCATGGCGGCCGCGCGCGGCGAGAGCAGGATCACCGCATCATAGGGCGGCAGGATGTGGGCCGGATCGTCCAGTACCACCAGATCATAGGCCGCGATGCGGCCATCGGTGGTATAGGCGCTGATCAGATCGACCTGGCCATCGCGCACCGCGCCATACATGAAGGTGGAATCCATCGCCCGCGTGCGCATGGCGCCGAGACCATAGGCATCGCGCGTGCCGATCCATTCCGAGCGCACAAAGACTTCCGGATCACCGCCGACCGTCAGCTCGCCCGCGAGCGGCGCCAGATCGGCCAGGCTTGCGACGCCCAGCGCGTCCGCGCGGGCCGCGGTCATGGCAAAACCATAGGCATTTTCGAAGCCCAGCCGTCCCAGGGTGAGAATGCCATAGCGCTCATGCAGCCAGGCGGTCATCTCGGCCAGCATCAGATGGCGCTGCGCCGCTTGCGGCCTTTGCATCACCGTCGCCCAGATCGTGCCGGTATAATCGATATAGACATCAATCTCGCCGGAGCGCAGCGCATCAAAGGCGATGGTCGAGCCGAGATTGTCGCGGCGTTCAACCACGGCGCCAGCCTGTTCGAGCACATCCTGCATCAGGGCAGCGAGAATATATTGTTCGCTGAAGGCCTTGGCGCCGATACGGATGGTCTGGCCTGCCAGGCCCGCCGGAGCATCGCCCGTGCCGCGGGCGATGGCTGCCGGCGCCGAGGCTGGCAGCACGGCCGGCAAAAGCGCCAGGCCGACCACCAATGCCAGCGCCAGTCCGACCCCGGCAGCGAGACCTTGCCGGCGCTGCCGTGCGGCGACCTCGAGCAGTCGGATCATCTGGTCGAACACGATCGCCAGTCCGGCGGCAAACACACAGCCGAACAGCACCGAGAGCCAGTTGCGCGTCTGCAGTCCGGCAAAGATGTAATTGCCCAGGCTCGATGCGCCGACCGGCGTCGCCAGCGTTGCAGCGCCGACGACCCAGACGACCGATGTGCGCAGGCCGGCGACGATTACCGGCAGGGAAAGCGGCAGCTCGACGCGCCAGAGGCGCTGCGAGCCGCTCATGCCCAGGCCCTGGGCCGCCTCGCGCACACCGGCATCGACGCCTTGCAGGCCGACAATGGTATTGCGCAGGATTGGCAGGATGGAATACAGCATCAACGCCAGAAAGGCCGGCCAATAGCCGATCATGCCGCCGAGCAGCGGCACCATCAGGGCCAGCAGGGCCAGGCCGGGAATGGTCTGGATCACGCCGGCGATATTGAGCACGCTGCCGGCCAGGCGTGGCCGCGGGGCGGCATAGATGCCCAGCGGCACGCTGATCGCCATGCCGACCAGTATCGCCGCCAGCGAAAGCAGGACATGGCCGGACAGAAGGTGCGGCAGTTCGGCCCAGCGCTCGGCGAAATTCGCGCTCATGCCTCGAGCTCCCGGATGCGGCGCATCTGGCGGCGCGGCGTTTCCAGCAGGGCTGCGACATAATCCTCGGCCGGCGATTTGAGCAATTGGGCCGGTGTCCCCTCCTGCACGATCAGCCCGTCACGCATCACCGCGACGCGATCAGCCATGATCAGGGCCTCGGCCATATCGTGCGTGACCATCAAGGCGGAAAAGCCGAGCCGGGCCTGCAATGTCATGAAATCCTGTTGCAGACCGTCACGAGTGATCGGGTCGAGCGCGCCGAAGGGCTCATCCATCAGCAACAGGTCGGGCTTTCCCGCCAGGGCGCGGGCAAAGCCGACGCGCTGGCGTTGGCCGCCGGACAGGGCGTCGGGATAGCGGTGGGCAAACTCGTCGTAATCGAGGCGAACCAGTTCCAGCATTTCGCGGACGCGCGCATCAATTGCCGCCGCGTCCCAGCCGAGCAGGCGCGGTACGATGGCGACATTGGCCGCGACGCTATAGTGGGGAAACAGGCCATCGCCCTGCATCACCCAGCCCATCGTACGGCGCAGCACCACCGGATCGAGCGTGGCGACATCCTGGCCCTCATACAGAATCGAACCGCCCGAAGTTTCCTCCAGGCGGTTGATCAGTTT
>JBNMNI010000154.1:0-4406 GCA_051275375.1 Maricaulis sp.
GCCCCGGTCCAGTTCCATCGCCTTCTGGGCTCGTTCGACTATGGTCCGCGCCAGGCGATCTATCACTCCGAGCGCGAGAGCGAGACCATCCCGCTCGACGAGCAGGGACTGCCGCCTGCCGAGATCACCATGGCCGAATTGCTGCGCGACCAGGGCTATCACACCCTGTTCTTCGGCAAATGGCATCTGGGTGCCGCCGAACAATTCCAGCCGCAAAACCAGGGCTTCAACGAATGGCTCGGCTTCATGCCCGGCGCCTCGATGTTCATGGATCCGCAGGATCCGGACGTCGTCAATGCCTTCGCCGATTTCGACCCGATCGACCGCTTCCTGTGGCCCAATCTGAATTTCGCCGTGCGCCATAATGGCGGCCAGCGCTTCCATCCCGACCAGTACATGACCGATTATCTCGCCGACAATGCGGTCGCGGCGATCGAGGCCAATGCCAACCGGCCCTTCTTCATGTATTTCGCGCTCAACGCGCCGCACACGCCCCTGCAGGCACTGCGCTCGGATTATGACGCCCTGCCGCAAATCGAGGATGAGCGCCTGCGCGTCTATGCCGCCATGATCCGCGCCGCCGACCGCGCGGTCGGCGACATCATGGCCTCGCTCGAGCAGCAGGGCATTGCCGACAATACGATGATCATCTTCTCCAGCGATAATGGCGGGGCGAGCTATGTCGGTTTCCCGCAAATCAACGCGCCCTATCGCGGCTGGAAGGCAACCTTTTTCGAGGGCGGCATCCGCGTGCCGATGTTCGTCAGCTGGCCGGCGCGCATCCCCGCCGGCACGGTGGTCGAGGCACCAGCGGCCCATGTCGACATGTTTGCCACCGCCGCCGACGCCGCCGGCGCACCCTTGCCGCAGGACCGTCTGATCGACGGCATCGATCTTCTGCCACTGATCGAAAACCCGGCCGGGGCCCGGCGTGATACGCCACTCTTCTGGCGTTCGGACGCCTATCGCGTCCTGTTGCAGGATGGCTGGAAGCTGCAGATCTCGGAAAACCCGGCGATGACCTGGCTGTTCAACCTCAATGAGGACCCGACCGAACAGCTCAATCTCGCCGGCAGCGAACCGGAACGCCTGGCCGCGATGACGGTCGCGCTCGAGGCGATCAATGCCGTCCAGGCGACGCCGATCTGGCCCAGCCTGGTGGCGCCGCCGGTCTATATCGACCGCAATATCCTCGAGACCAAGACGCTCGATGATGAATATGTCCACTGGGCCAATTGAGCCATGTCGATACGGGTCTGGATCAGGCGGCAAGTCTATCGTCAGCTGACAAGCTGGTCGCAGCGGCTGGTGCGCCAGAAGCGTGCCGAGGCCCGGCGCGTACGGCGCGGCGAGCCGCATCTGGTGCGCTATTTTCACCGACCCGGTGATCCGGCCTGCGCTCTGATGGCACCGCTCGCCGCGGCGCTGGGCGAGCACTATGACATCCAGCTGGAACTGCATCTGACCGGCCTGCCGGCGGACGACGTCAATCCCGATCCCGAACGGCTGCGCGACTATGCCCGCCGCGATACCGCCGCCCTGGCCGCGCATTTCGGCCTCGGCTTCACCGATCCGGGCCATCCGCCGGATCAAGCGCTGGAAGCACGCGCCGCCGCGATCATCGCGTCAGCCCTGGGCAGCGAGCACGCCCTGCAGGCGGCGATCGATACCGGCGAAGCGCTGTGGCGCGGCGATACCGCCGCCATGGACGCCGCTGCGGCCCGCCATGGTGAAGCCGCTGCCGACGCCGTGCGTCGGGCACAGGAAACAGGTTCGGCGCTGCGCGACGCGCTGGGGCATTTCCAGAGCGGCACGCTCAATTATGCCGGCGAATGGTATTGGGGCGCCGACCGGCTGCATTATCTGGAAACCCGCCTGCGCGAGCTTGGCGCTGCCCGCACGGAGAGCGAGGCCTTGCTCGCCCCGCCTCTGCTGGAAAGCCAGCTGGGCGGGGATTGCGGCGGCCGCGTGCTGGAAATCTATCCCTCCCTGCGCAGCCCCTATACCTATCTGGCGATGGAGCGCGCCTTCGCGCTCGCCGATCGCTGGCAGGCGCAGGTCGACATTCGCTATGTCCTGCCCATGGTGATGCGCAGCCTGCCGGTACCGCGCCGCAAGGGTCTGTATTTCCTGCTCGATACCAAGCGCGAGGCCGAACGGCTCGGCCTGCCCTTCGGCGATGTCTGCGATCCGGTCGGCCGCCCGACCGAGCGCGGCCTCGCCGTCCTCTACCATGCATTGTCGAAAGGGCAGGCCGAAGGCCGCGCCTTCCTGACCAGCTTCCTGCGCGGCGTCTGGGCCGAGGGCATTGATGCGGGCTCTGATCGCGGCCTGCGCAAGCTGGTCGAACGCGCCGGGCTCGACTGGCCCGCCGCCAAGGCCGCTCTGGCCGATGAGCGCTGGCGCGCCGTCGCGGAAGCCAATCGGCTGCACCTGCTGGAGCTGGGCTTGTGGGGCGTACCCTCCTTCCATACCGGCGATCTCGCCGTCTGGGGCCAGGACCGGCTCTGGCGCGTCGAACACGCGCTTTCATCGCAGGCCGAAACCCCATCCTCATGACGGAAAAACGATAATGACCCTGCTGAAACGCACCCTCCTGGCTCTGCTGGCACTGGCCCTGCTCGGCGTCGGGACAGCCTTTGTCTTCCGGGCGCAATTGGCGACCAAACTCTATGAGCGCCGCGTCGATCGCCAGATGTCGCTCGACCGGATCGCCAATCTGCCCGACGGTCTGCACCTGGCCTTTTGCGGCACCGGCTCGCCCCTGCCCGATCCGTCGCGGGCGCCAAGCTGCGCGGTGGTGATCGCGGGAGACCGGCTTTTCGTCGTCGATTCCGGCGCCGGCTCGGTCGGCAATCTCCTGCTGATGGGCATTCCTGCCGGCGAGATTGAAGCCGTCCTGCTGACGCATTTTCACTCCGACCATATCGGCGGCCTCGGCGATCTCGCCCTGCAGCGCTGGATTGGTGTCGGCAATACCGGGCCCCTGCCGGTCATGGGCCCCGCGGGCGTCGAGACCATCGTGGCCGGTTTCAACCAGGCCTATGCGCTTGATGCGAGCTATCGCACCGGACATCACGGCGAAGCCATCGCGCCCCCATCCGGTTTCGGCATGGTCGCACAACCTTTCCAGATTGCCGGCTTCGATCAGACCGTACCGGTGAAACTGCTGGAAAATGACGGGCTGACCATCTGGGCCGTCGCTGTAAACCATGCCCCGGTCGAGCCGGCCGTCGCCTATCGCTTCGATTATCACGGCCGCTCGCTGGTGATGAGCGGCGATCTCGTCGCCCAGGCTTCGCCGGGCTTCCAGGCGCTTGCCGCCGGCGTCGATCTTCTGGTGGTCGAGGCGCTGCAACCCCGCCTGCTCGACATCATCAATAACGGTGCGCGTAGCCGCGGCAATGCGCGGCTCGATACCATCATGACCGACATCCGCGACTATCACACCACGCCGGAACAGGCCGCTGCGGCGGCAAATGCAGCCCAGGCCCAGGCCCTGGTGCTCAACCATATCGTCCCGGCGGTGCCGAGCCGCAGCCTCAACGCCGCCTTCCTCGGCGATGCACCGGAAGCTTTCTCCGGTCCGATCCGCATCGCTGAAGACGGTATGGTCGTCAGCCTGCCAGCGGGTGAGGTTGGCGTCTCCTTCCAGTCATGGCGTTGAGCGAAGGGGAGCCCGGCATGCCCAAATGGGCCTTCGGCGCCATCGCGGGACTGGTCGGCCTCGGCGGCCTCGCCGCGGGTTATGCGGTATTTCTCCGCACCGATGCGCCGGACGCGGCGCCGATCCGGCATTGCCCCAGCCTGCCAGCCAATGACCGCATCCATGTCCCGGCAGGTCGATATGAAATCGGCGCCGCGCCGCGCTATAGCGAAGAGACCGGGCCGCTGCAGGTCGAGACTGCCGGATTCTGGATTGACCGGCACGAAGTCACCAATGCCCAGTTTGCCCGCTTCGTGGCGGCGACCGGCTATCGTACCATTGCCGAGCAGAGCCCGGACCCGCAGGCTTATCCCGATATCGATCCTGCTGCCCTGGTGCCCGGCTCGGCCGTCTTCGGCGTCAGTGCCGGCGAAGGCTATTGGTGGAGCTTCGTGCCGGGCGCCTCATGGCAAGCGCCCTACGGGCCCGGCAGTTCGATTGAAGGCATGGAGGATTATCCCGTCATCCATATCGCCTATGCCGATGCCCGGGCCTATGCCGCCTGGAGCGGCGGCGAATTGCCAACCGAAACCGAATGGGAAATTGCCGCCCGGGCCGGACAGGCTGGCGCGGAATTCGAATGGGGCGATGAATTCCGTCCCGGCGGCCAGTGGCGCGCCAATACCTGGCAGGGTCCTTTCCCGGTGATCGATACCGGCGATGACGGCTTTGCCGGTCCGGCACCGGCCGGTTGTTTCGA
>JBNMNI010000155.1:0-4377 GCA_051275375.1 Maricaulis sp.
CAGCGTCGTGCTGCAGGTTCTGATGGGCATGACCATGGGCTCTGACGGCTCCGGTGCCGGCCTGCCAATCGCACTCCTGGGCCTGTTTGTGCTCGCCACGATCGTGCCCAGCCTCGCCGTCGCGATCCGCCGGCTGCACGATAGCGGCCGTTCCGGCTGGTGGTATCTGCTCAACCTGATCCCGCTGGGCGGCTTCGTGGTGCTGTATTTCATGATCGTCGACAGCGAAGCGGGCCCGAATAAATACGGCCCCAATCCCAAAGGCCTGGTCGCGGCCGTGCTGGACGCCTGACAGCGTATCAACTGCACATGAAAAGGCCGGGCTGTCAGGCCCGGCCTTTTTTTGCGAACCGTCCTGGACAGTTATGGCACCAGCACGACTTTGCCGATCGCCTTGCGGCCGGAGAGCTCGCCGAAGGCGGCGGCAAAATCGTCGAGCTTGAAGCGCCCGGCGACATGCGGCTTGATCTTGCCGGCTTCGAACATCTCAAACAATTCGGCCATATTCTTGTAATGCGCCGCCGGATCGCGCATCGCCCAGGCGCCCCAGAACACACCCACAACCGATGCACCCTTGAGCAAAGGCAGGTTGAGGGGGAGTTTGGGAATGGGGCCGGCAGCGAAACCGATCACCAGATGACGACCTTCCCAGGCAATCGAGCGGAAAGCGGTTTCAGCAAACTCGCCGCCGACCGGGTCATAGATCACATCGACGCCCTTGCCGCCGGTGATCTCCTTGATCCGTCCGCGCAGGTCTTCATTGGTGTAATTGATGCCTTCATCGGCGCCATGCGCCTTGGCCGCGGCGAGCTTTTCCTCGCTGGAGGCGCAGGCGATGACCTTGGCGCCCATCGCCTTGCCAAGCTCGACGGTTGCCAGGCCGACACCGCCCGCCGCGCCAAGCACGAGCAGGGTCTCGCCCGGCTGGATTTTGGCGCGTTGTTTCAAGGCGTAATAAGAGGTCGCATAGACGACCGTCAGGCCGGCACCTTCCTCGAAGGACATGCTGTCGGGGATTTTGATGACGGCACCGGCCGGTGCGGCGACCTGCTGCGCGAAGGCACCGGTGAGCCCGTTGAAACAGACCCGGTCGCCGACGGCCACATTGGTGACGCCCTCGCCCAGCGCAGTGACGATACCCGCGCCCTCACCGCCCGGCACGAAAGGCAGAGGCGGTTTGAACTGGTATTCGCCGCGCACGCAAAGCAGGTCGGGGAAGTTGAGCCCCGCCGCCTTGACCTCGATCATGACATGCGCCGCCGGCAGGGCCGGCGTGTCGATGTCCTCGACCAACATATTGGCTTCCGGGCCGAATTCCCGGCAATAAAGCGCGCGCATCATGCCACCTCGAACAGGCCGGCTGCGCCCATGCCACCGCCGACACACATGGTGCAGACGACATATTTGGCGCCGCGGCGCTTGCCCTCGATCAGGGCGTGACCGACCATGCGGGCACCGGACATGCCGTAGGGATGGCCGATCGAGATCGCGCCGCCATCGACATTGAGCAATTCATCGGGAATGCCCAGCTTGTCGCGGCAATAGATCACCTGGACGGCGAAAGCCTCATTGAGCTCCCACAGGCCGATATCATCCATGGTCAGGCCATTGGCCTTGAGCAGTTTAGGGATCGCGAAAACAGGCCCGATCCCCATCTCGTCCGGATTGGTGCCGGCCACGGCAATGCCGCGGTAGATGCCAAGAGGCTGGATGCCGCGGCGTTCGGCGTCTTTCGCTTCCATCATCACGGCGGCGGAGGCGCCGTCGGAAAGCTGGGAGGCGTTGCCGGCGGTGATGTATTTGCCTTCCTTGATGCGCAGGCCATTGGCAAAAACCGGCTTCAGCCCGCCAAGCATTTCTGCCGAGGTGCCGGGGCGATTGCCCTCATCCTTTTCCAGCGTGACTTCAAGATCCTGAACTTCGCCGGTTTCCTTGTTCATGAATTTCATCGTCGACGGCAGTGGCACGATCTCGGCATCGAAACGGCCGGCCTGCTGGGCCGCATGGGTGCGGGCCTGGGACTGGGCGGCGTACTCGTCCTGGCGCTCACGGCTGATGCCATAGCGGTCGGCGACGACTTCGGCCGTTTCCAGCATCGACATGTAGAGGTCGGGCTTGTGCTCCATGATCCAGGCATCGACATCCCAGTTCTTGGTCATCTTGTCGGTCTGGACCAGGGAGATGCTCTCCAGCCCGCCGCCGACTGTCACGGTCATTCCGTCGGTGATGATCTGTTTGGCCGCCGTCGCGATGGCCATCATGCCCGAGGCACACTGGCGGTCCATCGACATGCCGGCGACGCCGTCGGGCAAGCCGGCACGGATCAGGCTGTTGCGGGCGATATTGCGGCCGGTTGTGCCCATCTGCATGGCGCAGCCCATCACGACATCGTCGATCTCATTGGGATCGACACCGGAGCGCTTGACCGCCTCGCCAATCGCATGACCGCCCAGGGTCGGGCCGGAAGTGGCATTGAAAGCCCCGCGATAGGCCTTGCCGATCGGGGTACGTGCTGTGGATACGATGACAGCTTCACGCATGGGTCTCACTCCTCATTGGTTGTTTTATACCAGACGATTTGCTGGGTCGTGGCCAGCAGGCGCCCGTCGCGGCTCCAGATCCGCGCATGTTGATCGTAGAAACCGCGGCCGCCGCGGGCGGCTGTGGTCTCGACAAGCATGTAATCACTCCCGACCGCAGCATAATCCTCGGGACTGGCATGAAGATAGACGGTCATCGAGACCGTCGCGACCATGCCGAATTCGCCGGTGACATGAAACAGGCGCGGCGTCGGCGTATCGGCCAGCGCCACCAGCGCGACCGCATCGAGCGGACGTGCCGGATCCAGCCGGATCCAGGCCAGGCTGTCGGTCCGGTTATCATCCCTGTGAAAGGGCGGGCTGCGCGTCGGGCGCATCTCGACCGTGCGCGACCAGGCCATGGGCAGATTGGCGCGATCGCAATCTTCCGGCGCCGGCGCATCGGGGCGGCTGCCCTCGGTCCAGCGGATGGTTTCGCGGCGCCGTGACAGGATTCCCATCGCCCGGTTGGACGGATTGCTATCGCCCTGCGCCGTCAGCGAGGCGTGCCAGAATTGCGTATTCTTGCCACCACGATCACACACCACATCCAGTGCGACGGGGCCCTCGCGGGCGCCGGCAAGGAAATCGGTGGTGATCGAGACCAGTTCCATCTCCGGCCCTGCCGCCTCGATCAGGCCCTTGGCCAGAATCGCTGCACTCCAGCCGCCATAGGGGCCGATGATATTCTTGAAGTGCGGCGTGGCCGCACCGGTGAAACGGGCGTCCGGCCCTTCGCCGGTCGCCCGCTCCAACGCGGTGGAAAGATCGAAAGCGTGCACGGTTCAGCCCAGTTTCACGCCGAGATGCGCGGCAGCCTTGGCGAGGAATTTCATCGTCTGCTGACCGCCCTGCTCGAACATTTGCTGGCCGGCCGGATCGATGATGGCCGCGATATTGGCGGCGACATGTTCCGGTGTCTGCTGCTCCGGCGGCAGATAAATGCCTTCGGTTTCATAGACGCGCGTGGCGGCATAGCCACCGGCGCCGGCGCACAGGACCAGACGCGAGGGTGCGTCTTCGCTGACCAGATAGACCAGGCCGGCGCTGACGCTTTCAACCGTCATCAGCTTGAGTGCGTCTTCCGGGATCAGGCCCTCGGTCATGCGCGTGGCCGCCGTCGGCGACAGCGCATTGACGCGGATGCCGTATTTGGCCCCCTCAAGGTGGAGCACATTCATGAAGCCGACCAGGCCCATCTTGGCGGCGCCATAATTGGCCTGACCAAAATTGCCGTAAATACCCGATGAGGATGAGGTCATGACGATGCGCCCATACTGGCGCTCGCGCATATGATCCCACAGCGCCTTGGTGCAGATCGCCGAGCCTGTGAGATGTACCGAGGTGACGGCGTTGAAATCGGCCATATCCATCTTGGCGAAGCTCTTATCGCGCAGGATACCGGCATTATTGACCAGGATATCGACCTGACCAAAAGCCTTCAGCGCCTCGGCAACCATGTCGGCGACCTCGTCTTCCCTGGTGACATTGGCGCGGTGGGCGATCGCCTCGCCGCCGGCGGCACGGATTTCCGCCGCAACATCTTCCGCCGCCGAGCCGGAGCCGACGCCAGCGAGTGAGCCGCCCATATCATTGACGACCAGTTTGGCGCCGCGCGAAGCGAGCGCCAGGGCATGGGAACGCCCAAGGCCATTGCCGGCCCCGGTGACCAGGGCAACGCGGCCGTCGAAACGAATATCAGTCATGCTTGTCTTCTCCGGTAAGCGATCAGGCGACGACTTGCATCGTCAGCCATTGTGCGATCAGGGCGGGCTTGTCGCTGCCCTCGATTTCGACG
>JBNMNI010000156.1:0-4360 GCA_051275375.1 Maricaulis sp.
GCGACGCCGACCCCCCTACCCCAACACCCCGGTCACAAACAAGCGCACCTTCAACCCGCCATGATCGACATAAGGCCCCGGTGCGCCAAACGGCAGACGCGTGGCCCGCGCCAGATCAACCTCCGTCGTCACCAGCCCGACGCGCCAGCCAGCAAACCGCGTCATCAGTGTCTTGCCGAGGCCGCGATAGAGGCCCTGGAGGGCGGACTTATTGCCGATGCGGGTGCCATAGGGCGGGTTGATGATGACCAGGCCGGGCTTGCAATCAGGGGCCTCCAGCTCGGAGACGGGGCATTGCTGGAATTGGGTCAGGTGAGCCACGCCGGCGCGTTCGGCATTCTCGCGCGCGACGCGGATGGCGCCGGCATCGCGGTCGGAGCCGTAGAAGCGCAGATCGGTCGCCTGCGGCGCGCGGGGCGCACGCATGGCGTCCCAGGCCTGCCGGTCGAAGCCGACCAGCTGCTCGAACGCGAATTCGCGCTCCCGGCCAGGCGCCAGGCCGGCGGCGATCTCGGCGGCCTCCATGACAAATGTGCCGGAGCCACACATCGGGTCGAGCACGGGCTCGGTGCCGTCATAGCCGCACTGGCGCAGGAAGAGCGCGGCCAGGGTCTCGCGCATCGGGGCCTTGGCGACGGCCTGTTTATAGCCGCGCTTGTGCAGGAGCTCGCCGGAGGTATCGATGCTGAGCGTGCACAGATTATCCTCCAGCCTGGCCCTGACCTGCACGGCGGCATCGCTGGTGATCTCGGCGCCGAGTTCCTCGCGGATCGCGGTCTCGATGCGCTGGGCGGCGGCGCCGGCATGATAGATTTTCGAGCGTTTCGACGTGGCCTCGACCCGCACCGGAACATCGGGACGCAGGACATCGCCCCAGGCAAAACGGCGCGCCAGCTTGTCGAGCTGGGCCAGGTGGACGGCGTGGAAGGATCCGATGCGCGCCAGCACCCGGCTGGCACCGCGAATCTCCAGATTGGCGCGCCAGACCTCGCTCCAGCCGCCCTTGATCGTCACCCCGCCGGATTCGGGCAGCGGATCGGCAAAGCCCTTTTCGACCAGCTCGGCGCACAGCATGGCTTCCAGGCCGGGCGCGGTAACCAGGAAAATGTCGAATTGAGTGGCGGGCTGGGTCATGGCGCAGCTTTATCCGAGATTGCCGGGCGGATCGACGGCGCTGCGCTGTCGGGCCGTCTTCACCGGTCCCGCGCATTACAAAATCGTTAATTTGACGCATGGACCGCAAACGCGCTCTATTCCCTCAACTTTGCCCGGCGTGTGATTCAACGGGCGTAATTGGGGAAGCAATCACAATGAAACTGAAAGCATGGATGCCAGCGACGGCGCTTGCCGCCGTCTTTGCGCTGGCGGCGTGTAGCGGCGAGACCGGGACTTCCGGCGACGGCGCACAATCCGCCAGCAGCGAGAGCGGCGATATTGTCCGCTACAGCCTCGATCCCTATCCCTCAACCTATGTGCCGCGCGCCAGCGGCGTGACGCTGATCCAGCACGCCACCGTTTTTGACGGTATTGGCGGCCAGATCGAAAATGGCGATGTGCTGGTCGAGAATGGCCGCATCGCCGCGATCGGTGTCGGCCTGGAAGCGCCCGAGGGCGCAACCGTGATCGATGCCGCCGGACGCTATGTTACTCCGGGCATTATCGATATTCACTCGCATCTCGGCGATTACCCGTCACCGGGCGTCAACGCCCATGGCGATGGCAATGAGGCGACCCAGCCGGTAACGGCCGAAGTCTGGGCCGAGCATTCGGTCTGGCCGCAGGATGTCGGCTTTGAAGCCGCCCTCGCCGGCGGCGTGACGACGATCAGCGTCCTGCCCGGCTCGGCCAATCTGTTCGGCGGCCGCGGCATCACGCTGCGCAATGTCGCCGGGCGCACCGTGCAGGAAATGAAATTCCCCGGCGCACCCTATACGCTCAAAATGGCCTGCGGCGAAAATCCGTCGCGCGTCTATGGTGATCGCGGCCAGTCGCCGGCGACCGATATGGGCAATATGGCCGGCTATCGCGCGGCCTGGCAGAGCGCTGTGGAATATCGCACCAGCTGGAATGATTACTGGGAGAGTGCCGAGGCCGGTGAAGACGCCTCGCCGCCAAGCCGCAATCTCGAGCTCGACACGCTGATGGGTGTGCTCGATGGCGATATTCTCGTGCAGATGCATTGCTATCGCGCCGACCAGATGGCCCAGATCATCGATCTGTCGCATGAATTCGGCTATCACGTCTCCACCTTCCACCACGCGGTGGAAGCCTACAAGATCCCCGATTTGCTGGCCGAAGAAGGCACGTGTGCCGCGGTCTGGGCCGATTGGGGCGGCTTCAAGATGGAAGCCTATGATTCCGTCCGCGAAAACCTGCCAATGGTTCATGCCGGCGGCGCCTGCGCCATGATCCATTCCGACAGCGAAATGGGCATTCAGCGTCTCAATCAGGAAGTCGCCAAGGCCCTGGCCGATGGACGCCGGGCCGGGATCGATATTTCCGACGCCGACGCCTGGCGCTGGTTGACCTCAAACCCGGCCACCGCGCTGGGCATTGCCGACCAGACCGGTTCGCTCGAAGTCGGCAAACGCGCCGATGTCGTGCTCTGGTCTGGCGATCCGTTCAGCAGCTATGCCAGCGCTGACCGGGTGTGGATCGATGGTGCCCTGACCTATGACCGCCGCGATGAGGATTTGCAGCCTGTCCGCGACTTCATGCTCGGCCAACCCGGTGAGGGAGACCAATAATGCAACGCTTTATCTCTGCCATTGCACTCAGCATGGTCCTGGCTGCGCCAGGCCTGGCTCAGTCCTACGCCGTTACCAATGGCCGCGTCGTCACCAATACCGACGCCGGCATTATCGATAATGGCACCGTCTTGTTGCGGGACGGCTCGATCGTAGCCGTCGGCAGCGATGTCACCATCCCGGTCGGCACCACCGTGATCGACGCCGATGGCGGCTGGATCACGCCGGGCATTTTTGCCTCGGTCACCCAGCTGGGCCTGATCGAGGTCGCGCTGGAAAATTCCACCAATGATGCCAGCGCCGACGAGTCGCCCTATTCGGTCGCCCTCGACGTCGCTGACAGCTTCAATCCGGCCGGCATGCATATCGCCTCCAACCGGATCAGCGGCATCACCCGCGCCGCCCTCTACCCCTCGACCGGCTGGAATATCTTTGCCGGCCGTGGCGCACTGATTGATACGTCCGGTTCCAACACCTCGCTGTTCGAGCAGGACAGTTTCGTATTCGCCGATCTGAGCCAGTCCGGCGCGGCGACGGCGGGCGGTTCCCGCTCGGCAGCCTGGACCTATCTGGCGGCTGCCTTCGACGATGCCCGCGGATATCCGGGCCGGTTCAGCGGCGATCATGAGGGCGATGCCCTCAATCGCTATGATGCCGCCGCCCTGGTGCCTGTGGTGCGCGGACGTATCCCGCTGGTGATGAATGTGGATCGCGCGGCGGATATCCGCCGGGCATTGCGCTTCCGCAGCGAAAACGCGCCGATGCAGCTGATCATCCAGGGCGGAGCAGAAGCCTGGATGGTGGCCGACGAGCTGGCTGCCGCCGGCGTGCCGGTGCTGATCGATCCGATCCGCAATCTGCCGAGCTCCTTCGATGCCATCGGCTCGACGCTGGAAGGCGCACAACGGCTGCAGCAGGCCGGCGTGACCGTCGCTTATACGACCGAGACCGCCGACGGGTATTTCAATGCCCGCCTGCTGACACAACATGCCGGCAATGCCGTCGGCCATGGCGTGCCCTGGGATGCGGCTTTCCGGGCCATCACGCTGACACCGGCTGAAATCTATGGCGTCGGGGACCGTTTCGGTGCCCTCGCTGCGGGTTATAGCGGTGATGTCGTGGTCTGGGATGGCGATCCGCTGGAAGTGATGAGCGCGCCGGTGGCGATGCTGATCAATGGCGAACCGACCGACATGACATCGCGTGAAACCCAGCTGCGCGACCGTTACATGAATATCACGGACGAGACGCCCTTCGCCTATCGCCGTTGACGAAATACCGCCTGTACGTTGACAGAACGCACAGGAAACGTATTTTGCCCCTGCATTCGTGGCCGCGCCCTTTCGGCGCGGCCACGTCATTTTTGCTCCCAGCTTATTGCTGCTTCAGATTATAAAGGACGCCATGACGTTCGAAGACCTCGGGTTAAGCCCGAAACTGCTCACCGCAATCACCGCGGCGGGCTATACAGAACCCACACCGATCCAGGCTGGCGCCATCATGCCGGCATTGACCGGGCGCGACGTGCTGGGCATTGCCCAGACCGGCACCGGCAAGACCGCGGCTTTCGTGCTGCCCCTGATCGAACTGCTCTCGCGCGGCCGGGCCAAGGC
>JBNMNI010000157.1:0-4334 GCA_051275375.1 Maricaulis sp.
TTCGTCGCCGTCTCGATGACGGTGGGCGGCGGTGCCTGGGACAATGCCAAGAAGTATATCGAAGACGGCAATCATGGCGGCAAGGGCTCGGAAGCCCACAAGGCTGCCATCACCGGTGACACGGTCGGCGATCCTTACAAGGATACAGCCGGTCCTGCGGTCAATCCGATGATCAAGATCACGAATATCGTGGCTCTGCTATTGCTGGCTTTCCTGGCACAATAGGACGGGTTCGGGGAGGGCGCTGCGCGTCCTCCCCGGCTCCATCGCGCACAGAAGAAAGCCCCGGTCAGATGACCGGGGCTTTCTTCTGTCTGGCATTCATTGCGGTTACTGGTTGCGGCGTGGACCGCCAGCGCCGCCGGGGAGGTTTTCCTCGCCGCCGAACTGCTGCCCGGGCAGGCGACCGATATTGCCGAGCAATTGCTCCAGCAGGCTCAGCTCGCGGCCGCGGGTTGGCGTTTCGCGGCTGACATAATCAACCATGCGGCCATCGGCCAGCGTGTATTCGACCACATCGCTGACAATGCCGGTCTCTTCATTGAAGCGGATGGCCACGATGCGACGATCGCGGGTCACCGGGCGCAGATAGGCCAGAGATTCGCGCGTCGCGGAAATGTAGAACCAGGTATTCTCGTCGAAGGTTCCGCGCGTCGAGGGATTACCAAGACGCTGCATGACCGTATCGCGGGTATCCGTGTCGGGCATGATGGAAGGCTCTTCGCCGAGCGTGTAGCGATAACCGTGCGACCGCAGGATCGGGTTGCACGCGGAAGCACCCAGCGCGCACGCGGCGATAATAAGGGACAGTCGAACGCGACGGCTCATGAAACACTCCTCGAGACCGCACGGGCGGTCTGTATGCCAACCTTGACCTAAACAAGCTGCAGCTTAGCTTCAAGCGCGAAGTTAAGGGAGCCCCGATCACATGTGGCCCAACTGGTTCAGACCCCGTCCGGAAAAAGCGATCGGCAAGGCCCTCTATGCGGCCATTGTCCAGGCGGCGCGCCAGCCATCGCTGTATGGCGAGGCGGGTGTGCCTGATACGCTTGAGGGGCGGCTGGAGCTCATCCTCCTGCATGCGGCACTGACAATCCGCACACTGCGCCGCGATGGCGGCGAGCAGGGCCGGCGCGTCAGCCAGATCGTGTTCGACACCATGTTCGAGGATTTCGACATCGCGATGCGCGAACTGGGTCTGGGTGATTCCGGCGTCGGCAAGAAAATCCGCTTCATGGCGGAGGGGTTTTATGGCCGCGCGCAGAGCTATGCCAATGCCCTCGACGAGGCCGACCCAGCCGTGCTTGAACAGGTGCTGTCGCGTAATCTCCTCGCCAGCGAGACCGTCGATCCGCGGGCTGCAACGCTTGCCAGCCATGCGCGGGCCGTGGTCGCAGCGCTCGATGCGGCAGGCGGTATGGCGCTGGCGCAGGGCGAATTGCCCGCTTTGCCCTCATCCTGACAACCGAGTTCGCGTCTTGCATCTCATCGGTCATCGGCTAAGTTCCGCCATCGTCCGGCGGCTCGCACCGTCGTTTGGGACAGATATGCTTTGTCTATGAATGCTGAAACAACCATTTCCGTAGACGCCATGGGCGGCGATCTCGGTCCCAAGGCTGTGGTCGAGGGGATCGGGCATGCGCTCAAGCGCTGGCCCGAACGCAAAACCCGCTATCTGTTGCATGGCGACGAGGCCGCATTGACGCCCTTGCTGGCGCAACATCCCAAAGTCGCCGCCGTGTGCGAGATGCGCCATACCGACACCATGGTGCAGATGTCCGACAAGCCGTCGGAAGCTGTGCGCCGGGCGCGCGGTTCCTCGATGTGGAATGCGGTCCAGAGCGTCAAGACCGGCGAGGCCGATGCGGTCGTCTCATCGGGCAATACCGGCGCGCTGATGGCGATTTCAAAGGTCATACTGCGGATGAAAAAGGGCATTCACCGCCCCGCGATCTCCGCCAACTGGCCGACGCCCAAAGGGCATACCGTCGTGCTCGATGTCGGTGCCAATGTGCAGTGTGGCGCCACGCAGCTGGTCGAGTTCGCCATTATGGGCGAGGCTTATCACCGCGCCGTCTTCGGCGGAGAACATCCCACCGTCGGCCTGCTGAATGTCGGCCAGGAAGAACTAAAGGGCAATGATATCGTCCGCGAGGCTGACGGGCTGATCCGCAATTCCGGCCTCGACATGGCCTATCAGGGCTTCATCGAGGGCAATGATATCAGTGCCGGCATTATCGATGTCGTGGTCACGGACGGCTTCACGGGCAATATCGCGCTGAAGACCGCCGAAGGCACGGCTCGACTCGTGGCCGGCTGGGTGCGCGAGGCGCTGACCAGCTCCTTCTTTGCCAAGCTCGCTGCCGGCCTGCTCGCTCTGGGCGCGCTGGACCGGCTGAAGCGCCGCATGGATCCACGCTATATCAATGGCGGCGTCTTGCTTGGTCTCAAGGGTATTGTCGTCAAGAGCCATGGCGGTGCCGATGGCGAAGGCTTCGCCTCCGCGCTCGGCCTGGCCCAGGTGATGGCGAAGAGTGATTTCATGGCCCAGATCCGCAAGAATCTGGACAAGTTCGCCAGCTTTGAAGAACAGGATATCGCTGCGGCGTCATGAGTGAACTCAAAGCGCGCATTGCCGGGGTAGGTTCCTATCTGCCGGAACGAATTCTGTCCAATGACGAGATTTCCCGCATGGTCGATACCAGCGATAGCTGGATTCGCGAACGCACCGGTATCCGTCAGCGCCATATTGCGGCCGAGGGCGAGACCACGTGCGATCTCGCGGAAATCGCCTCGCGCCGCGCAATCGAACAGGCGGGGCTGACGCCGGACGATATCGACCTGATCATTATCGGCACGACGACGCCTGATTTCACCTTTCCCTCGACGGCAACCATGCTGCAGGCACGGCTCGGCGTGTCGGGCGGCGCGTCCTTCGATGTGCAGGCCGTGTGTTCCGGCTTTATCTATGGCCTGTCGATCGCGGACAATTTCATCGCGCGCGGCCAGGCCCGCACCGTATTGGTCGTGGGCGCCGAAACCATGTCGCGCATTCTCGACTGGACCGACCGTTCGACCTGCGTCCTGTTCGGCGACGGGGCCGGGGCCATGGTGCTGCAGGCGCATGAGCCGGGGCCCGATCCGACGGTCGAGCGCGGCATTCTGGCGACCTATCTGCGCTCGGACGGGCGTTTCAAGGATTTGCTGCACGTCGATGGCGGGCCATCCTCGACCGGGACGGTGGGGCATTTGCGCATGCTCGGCAATCAGGTCTTCCGCCATGCGGTGACCAATATCGCCGAATCAATGAGTACCATCGCCACACGCACCGGCATCAAGATTGCGGATATCGACTGGTTCGTGCCGCACCAGGCCAATCAGCGAATCCTCGAAGGCGTAGCACGCCGCTTGTCGATCCCGACCCACAAGGTGATTTCAACCGTTTCCGATCACGGGAACACCTCGGCAGCCTCGGTGCCGTTGGCGTTTGACCGGGCGATGCAGGACGGCCGGATCAAGCCGGGAGACCTGGTTTTGATGGAAGCTTTGGGCGGTGGATTCACCTGGGGAGCCGTACTGGTACGGGTCTGAAATATTTATTTCGCGTTTCGCGCGCTTATCCAAGACCTTGGCGTTGACCGGGGGATCATTGCGGGCTTAACTACGCTACTCTGATTTGGGGACTACTATGTCAGATAAAACTTTGACGCGTGCAGATCTGGCCGAAGCTGTCTATCGGGAAGTCGGTTTGTCCCGGCAGGAATCCGCTGATCTGGTTCAATCCGTACTCGCAATGGTGTCAGACACACTGGCGTCGGGACACTCGGTAAAACTCTCATCCTTCGGCTCCTTCCTGTTGCGTGACAAGCGCGGCCGGGTCGGGCGCAATCCGAAGACCGGGATCGAGGTGCCGATCGAGGCGCGGCGGGTACTGGTCTTCAAACCATCCCAGGTGCTCAAGGAGCGCGTCGACTCGGCTTTGTCGAAAGACTAGCAGTGGTCTGAGCCGAAGGCCGATGCGAGAACAATATGTCGGTCACAGAAAAATCGCCCGGAGCCTTCCGGACCATCAGCGAAGCCGCTGACGAACTTGATGTGCCAGCGCATGTCTTGCGATTCTGGGAAAGCAAGTTTCCACAAATCAGTCCGCTGAAGCGGGCCGGGGGGCGGCGGTTTTACCGGCCCGAGGATCTGGCGCTGTTGCGCGGGATCAAGCGTCTTCTCTATGAGGACGGTTTCACCATCAAGGGTGCGCGCAAATTCATTGCCGATCAGGGTGTTGCCGCCCTGCTCGATCCGGCCGAAGGCGGGATGACTCGCGAACCGGCCGCCAT
>JBNMNI010000158.1:0-4307 GCA_051275375.1 Maricaulis sp.
GTGGGTGAAGTTCTTGAGCAAAAGCGCACCGCGCGGCGTGTGCACGACTTCGGGGTGGAATTGCACCGCATAGAATTTGCGCGCCTCGTCAGCAATCGCCGCATAGGGCGCATTGCCTGACCTGGCGATGACCTGGAAACCCTCAGGCAGCACACTGACGCGGTCGCCATGGCTCATCCAGACGCGCTCTTCATGCCCGATCGGCCCGAAGCCGGCGAAGAGCGGGCTGTCGGCGGTGATGGTGATGTCGGCGCGGCCGAATTCACGCTCTTCCGAGGCCTCGACCTTGCCGCCCAGTTGGGAACACATGGTCTGCTCGCCATAGCAAATGCCCAGCACCGGGATACCGCGCGTGAAGACCGATGGATCGGCCTTGGGTGAATTGTCCCAATGGGTCGAATGCGGCGAGCCCGACAGGATGATCGCTTTTGGATCATAGGCGTCGATGAAGGCCTTGTCGGCGCGGTTATAGGGATGAACCTCGCAGAACACGCCGCTCTCGCGCAAACGCCGCGCGATCAGCTGGGTGACCTGGCTGCCAAAGTCGATGATGAGGGCTTTTTCGTGTTGATCAGTCATGCGCTCTCACTCCCGCAGGCGCGGGCTTTCCGGGGACGAAAAATGGGGGTTATGGCCGAGCTCGATATCAGCATGGCGCCGGATAGCGCGAGTCAGCCGCGATGACCAGCAAGGAATCCGGTTTGAGCCTGACCAATACCGGATTGCCGAAAAGAGGCTGCAGAAATCAGGGCGAAAACACGCCGATAATGAGGCGAAAAAAGGGCGGGCGCGGGGATAGGCATGCCGCCAATCCCGCCCGCTCATGCTTTAGTCATCCCCCTGTAATCAATTGAGTTTTCGTAACATCCCCGTAAGCTCCTGCTCACCCGCCGCGGCGCTTGTATGGCGTAGCGGGAGACGTGTGACATGCAGGAAATCATCGGCCAGGCTCCGATCTTTATCGGCGGCGCGCCGCGTTCGGGCACGACGTTGTTGCGGGCCATCGTCAATGCGTCGAAGGGCATTGTCTGCGGTCCGGAATCCCGCATCGTGCCGGCGCTCTGCGCCCTCTCCGCGCAGGTCGAGCAGATGCATATGCCGGTGTTGGAGGGGCAATACGGGCTCGATGCTGACGCGCTGCACCAGCGCTTCGCTGCCAGCATCAACGGCTTCCTGGCACCGCTGCAGGCAAGGTCCGGCTGCCGCATTGCCGAGAAAACCCCGGCCAATGTCCTGCATTTCAGCCAGTTGCGCCGTCTCTTCCCGGCCAGCCCGTTGATCGGCATTGTCCGCGATGGCCGCGATGTCGTCGCCTCGCTGCTCTCCATGAACTGGAGCGATGGCAAGACCGGTCAGCCGATGGCGATCACCCGCGATGCCGCCGCAGCGGCGCGCCTGTGGGTCGCCAGTATCGAGGCCGGCTCTGCCATGCGCGATGACCCGAATTATTTCGAGCTGCGTTATGAGGCTCTGGTCCGTCATCCCCGCGACACTATCACCGGCTTGTTCGGCTTTCTCGGCGAGGATGCCCAAGCTGTCGAGGCGGCGCTCGATCATGCCCACAACTTCAATCCCGCATCAGGCGCCAATGAAGCCAGCAATGACCGCGTCGCCCAGCCGATCGACACGCAATCGATCGGCCGCTGGCGCAAACAGCTCGACGTGCAGCAATACGCCGCCGTGATGCAGATCGCCGGCCCGGCCCTGTCGCGGCTGGGATATGTCTGAGGCCGCGAGCGGCGCGCAATTCGTCTTCCTTGGCGGCTGCCCGCGTTCCGGCCTGACCCTGATGCGCCGCCTGCTGTGCGGCCATTCGCGAATCCATTGCGGACCGGATACCGGCCTGCCCGTCGCCATCGCCATGCAGTGGGAGAATTTCACCACCCAGCTGGGCGATCTGCACCGGCAGGACTTCGGTCTGGAGGCGGAAGCGGTACGCGCCAATATGGCCGGCCTGCTGACCGGCCTGATCGGCGAGCCGATCCACGGCCTGCCCCGCCAGCTCCTGGTGGAGAAGACCAGTCTCAACATCCTCGCCTTCGAACGCCTCGGCCGCCTTCTGCCCCGCGCCCGCTTCGTTCACATCGTCCGCGATGGCCGCGATGTCGCCGCCTCCTTGCTGCAGCGCAACTGGCGCGGCCCCGATGGCCGCCCCTTCGCCCATGTCAGCGAGCCGGGTGCAGCGCTGCAATACTGGAGTGATCTGACCGGGATCGGCCTGAAGGCGGAAACCACGCTCGGACCGGAACGCTTACTACGGCTGCACTATGAGGATGTGGTAAAAAGGCCGAAGCGCAGCGTGACGGCGCTGCTGCGCTTTCTCGGGCTCGATTACGAGCCGGCAACGCTCAATTATGCCGGCCAGCCGATTGAGCTGGTCGGGCTGGAGCGCGACAGCCTGCCACTGCTGGATGCACCGCTGACGGCGGAGCGGATTGGTGACGGGCGGGCGCTGGACCCGCTGGCGGGTGAGGTGGTGCGGGAGCGGCTGCGCGCGCTGGGCTATGGGGCGGCGGCGTCACGCCGTAATGTTCGCCCCCACTGAACATCCACCACATTGCTTCATCAGCGGAACAAGTCCGCGAATGACGCAATGTGGGGAGTGGTGACGGGGAGCTGAGCCCCCCTACCCCACGCGCTCGAGCACGCAGATATAAAACCCGTCCGTATCGGTGCGCGCCGGCGAGAGCTGCAGGGCTCCATGCGTGCCGGCGCATTTCGCCAGTATCTCCTCGGCGCCCTTGGCGAGGCCGCCGGAGGCGCGCATCGCCTTGATGGCGGGAACCGGCTTGAAATTTTCGTGATTGGCGAGGAAGGCAGTGATGCGGTCCTCGTTTTCTTCCGGCAGGACGGAACAGGTGACATAGACCAGGCGGCCGCCCTGTTTGACATATTGCTGGGCGCGTTCGAGCACGACATCCTGCTCACCCATGCGGGTTTCCAGGGCGCGTTCGCGCAGGCGCCATTTGGCGTCGGGGCGGCGGCGCCAGGTGCCGGTGCCGGTGCAGGGCGCGTCGCAGAAGACGACATCCATCTTGGAGCGCAGATCACCGAGGCATTTGTCTTCCTCGGCATCATGGACCTGGACATTATGGGCGCCGGCGCGCTTCAGGCGCGGCCAGATATCGCGCAGGCGGCGCCAGTCATTATCCCAGGCATGGATCTGGCCGGTATTGTTGAGCAGGGCCGACAGGGCCAGCGTCTTGCCGCCGGCACCGGCGCAGTAATCGAGCATTTGCATGCCTTCGCGGCCACCCGAGGCGAGCGCTGCGATCTGCGAGCCGATATCCTGGACCTCGACCCAGCCCTTGCCATAGGCGGGAATGCTTTCGGCCGCGGCCGACTTGCCGCGCGGGTCGCGCTGCGGGATGCGGATCGCCATGGCAGCAAGCTCGGAGGCTTCAGCGGTTTTCAGTTTCGAGCTGACTTCCTTGAAGGCCTTCTCGAAGCCGACCTGGACTTCATTGACGCGCAGATCGACCGGCGCGCGCGAGCACAGCTCATGCGCTTCCGCTTCGGCATTATCGCCAAAGGCGCGCTGGAAGCTCGGCTCCAGCCATTGCGGGAAATCGCCGCGGATATAGAGCGGCGCATCGGAGATATCGCGCTCCAGCCCGCTGCGCTCGGCATTGGTCAGGGGTTCCGGCGCGTGGGGATCATTCTCCATCATCGCATCGATTTCCTCGACCGTACTGCCCCAGACGCGGGCGACGGTGCCAAAGGCCAGCGCGCGGGCGCTGTCATCCTGCATGGCGTGGCCAACCGAGGACTGGTGACGCAGGGCGTCGAGCACCAGGCCGGTGATCCAGGCGCGGTCGCCGGAGCCGGCATAGCGATTGGCCTTGCCCCAGTCGCGCACGGCGTCCTTGACCGGCGTGTGCTGGCGGATCTGAAGGTCGAGAATTTCGATCGCCGCGGCGATCTTGGCTGCATCTCTCATTTTGGCTGTGCTCCGCCATAGGTGGTGGCGAGCTGATGGCAGATCGCTTTCGGGTCGGTCAGGAAACGGCGATCATTCGCGGTCTCCACCTTTGCATGCGCTTGCGTTTCGGTGGCCAGGATCAGGGTCGGCGCATTGTCGTGCGCCGCGCCGAGCAGGGCCGTAATTTCCGGCCGTGGCCGTGCATATTCGATACGGATAATCGTGATGGCCTGGCGCCAGTGCGGATTGACCAGCAGCGCGCCTTCCATGGTGCAGCAATCGGCGCACAGCCATGGGCCGCCCGCCGCGTCATCCCAGGCGCCGGTGAGCAGGAAGAGGATATCCTTGCCGGTCTCGATGGGCGGCTGGTCCTGCATCATCGCGT
>JBNMNI010000159.1:0-4305 GCA_051275375.1 Maricaulis sp.
TCGATGTAATCGCGCCATCCGGCGACCCGGCCATCGCGGAATTCGAACACGCCGGCATAGGGCAGAGCGATACGTTGCCCGTCAGCGGCGACGTAATCATCAACGCCCTCGACAAACAGGCGCTCGCCGGATTGCGCCCAGTGCAGGATGCGCCAGCGGATATCGGTTTGGCCCGAGCCAAAGCGTTCCAGGAAGCGGCGCACGGCATCGCGGCCCCGAAGCGGGCGCGATCCGACATGGTAATGATAGACAACATCCTCGCACAAATGCTCAAGTACAGCGTTGATATCGCCGGCTTTCCAGGCGGCGATGATGCCGTTGACGGCTGCGATTCCGCTCATCGGCCCGCCTCCGCTGTCTGCGGCGCATCGACCGGCTCTGCGCTCAGCTCCCGCCGCAGGATCTTGCCGAGGGGATTGCGTGGCAGGGCCTCGACGATCTTGAGGCGCTCCGGCAATTTATACGTCGCCAGCCCCTGCTCCTTGAGGAAGCCGATCAAGCCGTCGAGCGAAAGCGATTGGCCCGGCTTCAGCGCGGCGACGGTACAGACCCGTTCGCCCAGGCGCTCGTCCGGATAGCCAATGCACGCAGCTTCACGCACGGCCGGATGTCCCTCGATCAGGGAATCCAGTTCGGCCGGCGAGATATTCACCCCGCCGCGAATGATGATTTCCTTGCTGCGACCGACGAAGCGATAGAAGCGCCCATCACCCTCCGCAGCGATCTCGAACAGATCGCCGGTGCAAAAATAGCCGCTTGCATCAAAGCAGGACCGGTCCAGCCCGCCGGCGCGCCAGTAGCCGTCAAACACCATGGCGCCATCAAGCCGGAGCTCGCCGGCCTGGCCCGGCTCGACGATGACAGCCTCGGTTTCCGGGTCGACCAGACGGGTGAGGACTTTCGACGTGAAGGCCGAATTCCAGCCCAGGCCCTCGACGCCAAAGCGCGGGAACAGCCGCGCACGCAAATCAGGGTCCGGCACATCGACGGCGGAGGAGAACAGTGAACAACCCTCATTCGAGCCAAACACATTCATCACCGGAACACCGAAACGTTCCTGCCAGCCGCGCACCATCCAGGCCGAAAGCGGCGCTGAACCGGAGCCCAGGCAGCGCAGATTGGAGAGATCCGCGCCGGCAAGCATGGCGTCATTTTTCAACAGCATGTTGAGAATGGCCGGCGGTGCCACCGTATAATTGACGCGCTCGGACGTGAGCTGATCGAGAAAGATTGCCGGATCGAACGGATGGTGCTGCACCATCGTCCCCTTGCACAATAGCCACGGGATCACGACGCCGCCAAACGCGGCAATATTGATCAGCGGAAAGGGGTTGAGCACGACATCGCCATCACGCAATGCCGTCGCCTCGACCATGGCTTCGCCATTGACGCGCCAGTGATCATGATGCCGCGGGACACCCTTTGGCGTCGCCTCCGTCCCGGAAGTCCAGCAGATCGTGAGTGTCTCCGACGCATCGACCGGCGGGTCAGGCAGGATGACATCGGCCTTCAGTTCCAGGTCCAGCGGTGCGGCGCCGGGCGTATCGCACGCGCCGACGCAGGCGACAGCACCGGCAAACAGCCCGGCATCGCGCAGTTTTACCGCCGTTGCCGCATGCCCATGGCCGCCGAAAGTCTCGACGGTCAGCAGCAGGGCGGGCTGGATCTTGCCGAGCAGGGCACGCAATTCATGCTCGCGATAGGCCATCGGAGTCGGGCTCAGAATGGCACCGATGCGGGCACAGGCGAGGAAGGCGAGCACCCCCTCAACGATGTTGGGAAGCTGGGCCAGCACGATGCTGTCGCGCCGGACGCCCAATGCCTGGAAAGCGCGGGCAAAGGCATCCACCTCGGCATCGACCTGCTGCCAGTTGAGCCGGCGGGGCTCGCCCAAAGCGCCCATTGCGGCCCGATTGGGCGGATCAACCAGCGCTTCGCGATCGCCGCCATCACGCACAGCCAGCCGCAAGATTGAATCGACTGTCTCGCCACGCCACCAACCCTTTTGGCGGTAGGCGTCAACACGTTGCTGCGGACTTTGAAACACGCCGATTTCCTCCCCGGTATCGATAATAAGGCTCCGGCCAAGCTATCCGTTATCGGTATTAGAATGCAAGTCAGTCTTGATTGCGCGGGCTGTGGCACTTGCCCGCTCGCTCAATCCTGCCGGAATTCTCGCTGTTTTGTCGTGAGCAGAAGCGGATGGCGGAACTTTCGAGAATTGACAGTGCCGAAGCCCGGCGTATAGGCTGATGAGCGAATTGCATAACCAGACCTGTTTTTTGAAATGCGTGCGCTGAGTGGGCGTCGCGCCGGCAGCGGAATGAGCAATCCATGGCCTCACCGGATTTTCGGGACGTCGAATTCCCCCCGGTCGATCTCATCATCGAGCGGCGCGAGGATGGCTGCATCATCATGACGCCGCGCGAGCCCTTGCGCATCGAAACCGCCTCTGTTCCGGCCGGCCTCACGATCCAGGCGCGCCTGCAGCCCGACAAGCCCCATCTGGCCGAGCGCCCCGAACCGGGCGCGGACTGGCAGCGCATCACCTTCGCCGAAATCAAGGCCGCCGCCGATGCCGTGACGCAATGGCTGATCGATCTTGCCCCTGCACCGGGACGTCCGGTGATGATCCTTTCGGGCAATTCGATCGCCCACGCCATCATGCGCTATGGCGCCATGGGTGCCGGCGTGCCGGTTTGCCCTGTCAGCGAGAATTACGCCCTGCTGGGCGCCGCCGGCGGTTTCGAACGCCTGCGCCATGTCGTCGATCTGGTTCGCCCGGCCGTCATCTTCGCCGAGGACGGCGCCGCCTGCGGACCGGCCATCGAGGCCCTTGCCCCGGCGGGCACGGTGATCATCACCAATATCGCCCCGACTGCGTCATCACTGTCCCTGCACGACATCCTCAAGACGGTGCCGACCGATGCGGTCGCCGCCCGTATCGAGGCGCTCGACCCCGATCAGCCCGCCGCCTACATGCTGACCTCCGGCTCGACCGGCCGCCCGAAGGCGGTGATACAGACCCAGCGCATGATCACGGCCAATCTCTATCAGGGCTGGCAGGTGCTCGGGCGCGCCGCCGGCTGGGATGATGTCCTGCTGGAATGGCTGCCCTGGAGCCATGTCTCCGGCGCCTTCTCTTCAATGGCCGCGGCAATTTTCGGCGGCACCTATTACATCGACAGCGGCAAACCCATGCCCGGTCGCTTTGCTGAAACCATCGCCAATCTGCGTGAAGTGCCATTGAAATACTTCACGAATGTCCCTGCGGGCTATGCCATGCTCGCCGATGCGCTGGAGGAGGACGACGTCCTGCGCCAGACCTTCTTCCGCGATTTGCGACTGATGCTCTATGGCGGCGCCGGCTTGCCGCAGCCGCTCTATGACCGCATCCAGAATCTCGCCGTCAGCGTCACGGGAAAGCGGGTTTTCTTCACCACCGGCTATGGCGCCACCGAGACCACATCGGGCTGTATGTCGATCTATTTCATGAGCGAGAAAGTCGGCATCGGCCTGCCCATGCCGGGGCTTTCCGTCAAGATGGTGCCGGCCGGCGACCGCTATGAATTGCGCATGAAGGGCGCAATGATCACGCCCGGCTATCTCGATCAGCCCGCCCTCAATGCGACCTTGCGCGATGATGAGGATTATTACCGCATCGGCGATACGGCCCGCTTCGACGATCCCGATGATCCGGCCCGCGGCCTGACCTTCGCCGGCCGCCTGGCCGAGGAGTTCAAGCTCGATACCGGCACCTGGGTTTCCGGCGGCGCCCTGCGCGCGGAAATCGTGGCCGCCCTCTCCCCCCTGATCACCGACGCTGTGATCTGTGGTGAAAACAGGGCCTCGATCGCCATCCTCGCCTGGCCCAACGTGAAAGCGATCACCGAGATGGTGAAGGCGGACGGGCTCGGCCTTGACGACAAGCTGCGCCATCCGGATGTCCTCGAGCAGATCCGCGCCCGGCTGAGCGCCCATAATACAAAAGCCAGCGGCTCGAGCCGGCGCATCGCGCGCTTCGCCTTTCTCACCGAGCCGCCGAATGCCGAGGCGCATGAAGTGTCCGACAAGGGCACGATCAATCAGTCCATCGCGAAGCAACGCCGCGCGCCCGAGATCGAGGCGCTCTATGCCGCCAATCCCGGTGCGGGCGTGATCGATCTGCTCGAACAATCGCAGCAGACAAACTCACTGGAGACGGTTCATGAATGACGTGATTATGCTGCTCGGTGCGAATTTCATCATGCTGATCGGCGTGATGCTCGTGCTCTGGGCAGTCAGCATTCCGTTGAAGGATGTGAG
>JBNMNI010000160.1:0-4303 GCA_051275375.1 Maricaulis sp.
GCCTATAAATGGCTCGATGAAGGCCTGCGCGACCGGGCGATCACGCGCGATCTGAAATGGGGCGTGCCGGTTGCGCGCCAGGGCGCGCCGCGGCCGGGCTTTGAAAACAAGGTCTTCTACGTCTGGTTCGATGCACCGATCGGCTATCTCGGAGCGACGGCCGAATGGGCCGCGCTCAATCATGCCGACTGGGAGAGCTGGTGGCGTACCGACAAGGGCGCCGGTGACGTCACCTATGTCCAGTTCATGGGCAAGGATAATGTCGCCTTCCATACGGTGAGTTTCCCGGCCACCATTCTCGGCTCGGAAGAGCCGTGGAAGACCGTCGACAAGCTGAAGGCCTTCAACTGGCTGACCTGGTATGGCGGCAAGTTCTCGACCTCGGAAAAGCGCGGCGTCTTCATGGACCAGGCGCTCGACATCATGCCGGGCGATTACTGGCGCTGGTATCTGACCGCCAATGCGCCGGAAGGCTCGGACGCGCAGTTTACCTGGGAGCATTTCCAGTCGGTGATCAATAAGGACCTGGCCGATGTGCTGGGCAATTACGTCAATCGCGTCCTGCGCTTCAACAAGTCGCGCTTCGAGGCCGTGGTGCCCGAAGGCGGGGCGTGGGGCGAGAATGAGGACTGGCTGGCGGCCGAGATGGATATCCGGCTCGCGGCCGCAGCGGCGAATTTCGAGGCGATGGAGTTCCGCAAGGCAGCCGCCGAAGTGCGCGGCCTGTGGGCGCTGGGGAACGAGTATCTCACCCGCGCCGAACCCTGGACCAAGTTCAAGACCGACCCGCAAGGCGCCGCCATCGGCGTGCGCACGGCGCTCAATTTCATGGTGGTGATGGCCAGGGCGGCCCAGCCGATCATCCCGGTCTCGGCCGCGATCATTCTCGATGCGCTTGGCATCGCGCAGGGCGAACGCGCCTGGCCGGCCGGCGAGGCGAAGGCGATGCTGACGGCGCTGCCGCTCGGCCAATCGGTCGAACCGCCCGAGGTGTTGTTCAAGAAGATCGAGGAAACCGATATCGCCGAATGGGCGCAGCGTTTCGGCGGGGCGGAGCAGGCATGATGCCTTTGGCTGGAACAAATATGGTGCGGGCTCTGCTGTCGGGGTTTTCGGCTTTGACGCTGGCGGCGTGTTCACCGGCAAGCGATGTCGCGGCGCCGGACGATGCCCGATACGGCCCCGACGAAGCCGAACTGGCCCTGGCCGAGGTCGAGCTACCCGACTTTACCGGCATCCCCGACTGGCGTCTGGCAGATCCGGAAGACCTGATTTTGATCGAGACGCGCCATGGGGTGATCACCGTCGAGCTCTCCGACGCGTTTGCCCCCAATCACGCGGCGCGCATGCGGCAGGCGGTGCGCGACGGGTTCTTCGATGGTCGTGATTTCTACCGCGTGATTGATGGCTTCGTCGCCCAGGGCGGCCGCGGCGAGGAGGCGGATTCAGCTGATCTGCCACAATACCCCTTCCTGCCGGGCGAGTTTTACCGGCCGAGCGCCGGCATCACCTTCACGGCCATGATCGACGACGATCTGTATGCGCCGGTGGTGGGCCATGTGAATGGTTTTCCGGCAGCCCAGAGCGAGGACGGGTCTGAAACCTGGCTGATCCATTGCCCGGGCACGATGGCGATGGCGCGCGATAATGGGCCCGATACCGGCGATGTCGAATTCTACATTGTGATCGGGCAGGGGCCGCGCCATCTCGACCGCATCATGAGCGTGTTCGGACGGGTGATTGACGGCATGGATCATGTCCAGGCGCTCAACCGCGGCGATCCGATGGTCAATTCCGGTGTTATCGCCGATCCGGACCTGCGCGATCCGATCCTGTCGATGCGCATTGCTGCGGATCTGCCGCAAGCACAGCGACCGGCCTATGAAATCATGCGCACGGACGGGCAGGCCTTCCACGATGCCAAGACGGCGCGGCGCAATCGCACCGGCGCGTTTTTCTTCGAGACCCCGCCGGCGGTGATCGAGGCCTGCCACATGCCCGGGCGGGCCAGACGGGTGAATTGATGCACGCCAGGGGCAAGGGGAGATGAGCATGGGTCTGGGCGAAGCCGAAGTGGAGCGGCTCTCGACGGCTGCCGGCCTCCTGCTCGAGGCAGAAGTCCGGCTACCCGTGCTCAAGACCATCGCCTGGGACCGCTCCCATGCTGATGCCTTCTTCGCCGCCGGTGGGCGCGAACTGCCCGATCCTGTCTATCCGCGCATTGACCCGGCGCCCTCGCTGGAACGCGTCGCGGCGGCACGGGCCATCATCTCGGGCGACAGCCCGGTGCATGACTGGCTGCGCCGTCTGGCCGACACGACCGAGGAAACCGCGGCCCTGCTGGCCAGCACCGGCACACGGGCCTTTCACGCGCATTCGCGCGCCCTCTATGGCGATCCCAGAACGCCGATTGCCGATGGCAAGCGCAATGCACTCGATCTGGCGCGCCGGCTCGACACGCTGCTGGCCGATTTCGAGGAGGGCAGTATCCGGCTGGAGCCGCCCGAACGCCTGACGGCAGAGGACCTCAAACGCCGGCTCGATGCGGAATTGCCCCGCTATTTCGGCAAGGCGGCGCCGCAGGTCGAGGTGACGCTGAATGTTTCGGCCAAGGCGGCGGCTGGCCGCGACTACATCAAGCTGCGCGCCGATGCGGCCTTCTCCGATCTCGATGTGATCCAGCTTTTGCAGCATGAAGCGCTGATCCATATCGCCACCAATATGAATGGCGCCGCCCAGAGCCGGTTTCCGATCCTGGCCGAGGCGCATCCGGGCAATGCGCGCACCCAGGAGGGCCTGGCCGTGTTTGCCGAATTCATTTCCGGCGCTCTCGACCCGCGCCGTTTCCGGCGCCTGGCCGACCGCACCATCGCCATCGATATGGCGGCAGAGGGCGCGGATTTCATTCAATTGTTCGAGTTCTTCCGCGAGCGCGGCGCTCACGACGCGCCGATCGAGGCGTTCGAGAATGCGCGCCGGGTCGTGCGCGGCGGGCTGGTGGGTGGCGGGGCTCCGTGTACCAAGGACTCGATCTATCTCGGCGGCTTGCTGGAAGTGCACAACTATCTGCGCACGGCGGTGCGGGCCGGTGATCCGGCCTTCATCCGCCTGTTGTTTGTCGGCAAGATCGACCTGCAGGATCTTGAGGCGATGAAAATGCTGCGCCAGCAGGGCCTGATCGCCGAGCCCGGCTTCATGCCGCCCTGGGCGACGGATCTGCGTTATCTGCTGTCCTATCTGGCCTATTCGACCTTCCTCAACGAGATCGATCTGAGCCATGTCGCAGCGCGCTACGAAAAACTTCTGGGTGCGGGGCAGCCGCCCAAAGCCCCAAAGGGTGATTGACCTGTGCCCGAGTCGCCGGTCCAATAGGGCCAGCTGAAGATCTTGGGGACTGGACCGATATGAAACGTCAATTTTTGAGTGCCGTCGCGGCGCTGGCCCTGATGGGGTGTTCGCAGCCTGCCACCGAGGCACCGGTCGATAATGCGGATGCCAATTCTGCCGCAGCGCCGGCCGCCTCCATCACGCCTGCTGCCGCCATCATGCCGGGTGATGATGCCCTGCGCGCCTCGATCGCGGCCGATTATGCCGATAATCTGCAAGCCCTGTACGAGCACTTCCACGCCAATCCGGAACTCTCCCTGATGGAAGTCGAGACGGCGGCCCGGCTGGCCGCTGAATTGCGCGCCCTGGGTTATGAGGTCACCGAAGGCGTTGGCGGCACCGGCCTGGTTGCCGTGCTGACCAATGGCGAGGGACCGACCGTGCTGATGCGCGCCGATATGGATGGCCTGCCGCTCGAGGAACATACGGACGTGCCCTATGCCTCGACCGTCACCGGCATCGACCGGCGCGGGCTGGAAAGCCATGTCATGCACGCCTGTGCCCACGACACCCATATGACGGCGCTGGTCGGCACGGCGCGCCAGATGATGGAACGGCGCGACGACTGGTCCGGCACGCTGGTGCTGATCGGTCAGCCCGCCGAGGAGGTGGGGCTGGGTGCCGGGATGATGATTGCGGACGGTCTGTTCGAACGCTTCCCGCTGCCCGACTATAATCTGTCCTTCCACACTTTCTCCGGCATCCCGACCGGCCACATCACCTATGCGCCGGGCTATGCGATGGCGAATGTCGATTCGGTTGATATCAGCGTCCACGGCCGCGGCGGGCATGGCGCCTATCCGCAGGCGACCAAGGACCCGATCTATCTGTCGGCCCAGATCATTGTCGCGCTGCAATCGCTGGTCTCGCGCGAGCTGTCGCCGCTTGATCCGGGTGTGGTTACCGTCGGTGCCAT
>JBNMNI010000161.1:0-4298 GCA_051275375.1 Maricaulis sp.
GCCATGGCCGAGGTGTCCTGCAGGACGAGGGCCGAAAGGGCGGCGAGAAGTGTGATCATGATAGCAGGCCTTGAACTGACAGTGTGGCCCCAGTCTAGGCTGTCTTCACCTTCTGCCAAGCCCGCCATCCGCAGGATCGCGACAATCGGGGTCTGTAAAAGCCCAGATAATACAAAAGCGGGATCAGGTTAAAGCCTGGTCCCGCTTTTTGTCTGCGCAGACTTCATGGCCGGGACCGCACAAGCGGCCCCGTTCTGAAGGTCTGGATTAAGCGATGGTGCCGCCAAGGGCGATCGCCATGGCGCCGAACACGCCGGCGACGAAGATGACGTTGATGATGGCGTTGAGGGTGTGGGTAATGCGGGTCATGATGAAATTCCATTTGTTCTTGGTGAACCAGGCCCTCCCGGTTCACGCCTTGGTAATTAAGGAGTTAGCGCCTCCACACAACCGCCATTGCGCCAAGGTAGCCATGCATAAATGCATTGATCCAAAATTCCTCCATGAAATTGCGGATTGGTAATGATGGGGCTGACTTGGGATCGTTTATAGTTTAACGTTAAATGATCATGTTTTGAGGCTTTGGAGAAAACCATGGCATTTTCGCGCCGCAAGGCTTTGCGCTTCATGGCCGGCTCCGCCGTGCTGCTCGCGGCCGCGGGCAGTGGGGCAGGGCTGTGGCTGAACCGGCGCGCCGACCGCGCCATCGCGCCCTGGGCGCAGGCGGCCAGCGGTGCGTTTGGTGACTGGCGTATGCAGGCTCTGGCCTTTGCCGTGCTGGCGCCCAATCCGCATAATCGCCAGCCCTGGCTGCTGGAACTGGTCGGCAGCGATACGATCCGCATCTATTGCGAGCTCGACCGGCGCCTGCCGGTGACCGATCCGTTTGACCGCCAGATCCTGATCGGCTTTGGCGCCTTTCTCGAATTGCTGCGCATGGCGGCGGCGCAGGCGGGGATCGCACTGGCTATCGAAACCTTCCCTGAGGGTCTCCCTGGTGAGCGCCTGGATCACCGTCCGATTGCCGCTATCCGTCAGGTCAGTGGCAGCGTTTCTGCCGATCCCCTGTTCGCGCATGTGCTCGCGCGCCATACCAATCGCCAGCCTTATCGCAGCGATACCATACCGGCAGCTGCGGATGCGGCGCTGCGAGCGGCATTGCCGACGGCGGCGGATTTCCGGCTCCATACGGGAGAGGACGAGGTGGCGGCGCTGCGCGATCTGACGATTGCCGGTTTCGAGCGGGAAATGCGAACGCCGCAGGCTCATCTTGAGAGTATCCATCTGATGCGGATCGGACGGGCAGAGATCAATGCCAATCCGGACGGGATTTCGCTGGACGGGCCGATGATCGAATTTGCCCGCCTTGCCGGTTTCGTTTCCGCCGAGGGGCTGGCGGATCCCGATAGTACGGCCTTTCGCCAGGGCGTGGACAAGCTGCTCGCCTCGGCTCTGGCGACGCCGGCCTTTGTCAGCCTGAGCACGCCGGGCAATAGGCGCCAGGACCAGCTCGATGCCGGTCGCGACTGGATCCGGCTGCAGCTGGCAGCAACAGGGCAGGGGCTGGCAATGCAGCCGATGAGCCAGGCGCTGCAGGAATATGCCGAAATAGCCGATCTGTATCAGGCGGCACATGCCCTGTTGCGCCCGCAGGGCGGCCGCGTGCAGATGCTCGGCCGGATCGGCTTTGCACCGCCGCAACGGCCGGCGCCGCGCTGGCCGGTGACAAGCCGGATCCTCAATCCATGACGCAGGCGCCCAGCGATGCCGATCTGGCGATCTTCAGCTTCTTCACCGAAGTGGGGATTATCGAACAACTGGCCCGCACCGCCTTTACGCGGCAATTGCCCGACGGGCTGCAAATGGCGCATTTCGGCCTGCTCAATCACATGGTCCGGCTCGGCGATGGCTGGACGCCGGCACGGCTGGCCAAAGCCTTCCAGCTGACCAAGGGGGCGATCAGCAATTCGCTCGCCCGGCTGGAAGCGCGCGGCCTGATCCGCACCGAGCCCGATGCCGATGACCGGCGCTCGAAGCGGGTCTTCATTACCGAGGCGGGGCGCGGTGCCTGGCGCGATTGCGTCGCCGCATTGATGCCCGGCATTGCGCGGATCGGCGAGGAACTGGGCGTTGAGGTGTTCGAACAGGCGCTGCCGGCGCTGCAAAGCGTGCGCGCCTGGCTTGATGCCGAGCGCGCCTGAGGCCGCCCGGCCTTGCCAATACGGCCCGCAAAGCCTATCGAGCCGCGATGCAGAATATTCTTCTCATCGGCACGGGCGGCGCTCTGGGTGCCATCTGCCGGCATCTGGTCGGGCGCCTGGCGTTGAAATGGCTCGGGCCGGATCAGCCCTGGGGCACATTTGCGGTCAATATTGCCGGCGGTCTGATGATGGGATTGCTGATCGGCTGGCTGGTGGCAACTGATCGCGGTGGTCACCATATGCTTCGGACATTCGGAGCTGTCGGCTTTCTTGGCGGCTTCACTACATTCTCGGCCTATTCCCTCGACATCGCGCTGATGATCGAACGCAAGGCCTGGCTCAATGCTTTCGCCTATGCGGCGGGATCGGTAATTCTGGCGCTGGCAGCGCTGATGATTGGCATGATGATCATGCGGAAAGTTTATCCATGAGTGGCGTTCAATTACTGACGGTCGACCAGGTCGAGGACGGCTCGCGACTGGATCGCTGGTTCAAGCGCCGCTTTCCGCATGTCGGCCAGGGCCTGATCCAGAAACTGTGCCGCAAGGGCGATATCCGCGTCGATGGCCGCCGCGCCAAGACCGATCTGCGCGTTGCGATGGGGATGGAAATCCGCGTCCCGCCTCTGCCCGAGCCGGGCGAGGTCGAGAAGATCGATGTCCTGACGCCGGAAGAGATCCATTATGTGCGCGGCCTGGTCATCTATGAGGATGACGAGCTGATCGCCTTCAACAAGCCGTCAGGGCTTGCCGTGCAGGGCGGTTCGAAAACCACCAAGCATCTGGACCGCCTGCTCGACGCGTTCGGCGAGGGCATGTCGCGTCCGCGCCTGGTGCACCGGCTCGACAAGGACACATCCGGCGTTCTCGTCGTCGGCCGCAACCCCAAGGCTGCGGCGCGCCTCGCCAAGGCCTTCCAGCAACACCGCACCAAGAAAACCTATTGGGCGATCGCCATCGGCGTGCCCAAGCCGCGCATGGGCGAGATCAAGGGCTTCCTCAAGAAGGCCGCCGGCGCCGGGGGCGATCCGGACCGCGAATTGATGGTCGGCGCCTCGCATGGCGATCCCGGCTCGCACCATGCCCTGACGCGCTACACCGTGATCGCCGATGCCGGCCAGAAGGCCAGCTGGGTTGCCCTGCGTCCCGTCACCGGCCGGACGCACCAATTGCGCGTCCATCTCGCTGCCATGGGCACGGCCATTCTGGGTGACCGCAAATATACCTGCGACCGTCCGGCGCCGGAAGATCTCGGTCAGAGGCTGTGCCTGCACGCCCGCCGGCTGGAAATCCCGCGCGACAAGGGCGGCCCTCTGGTGATCGAGGCCGATCTGCCCAAGCCGCTGGCAAAGGTGTTTGAAACGCTCGGCTTCAACCCCCGTGAAATCGACGAGGCCGAGATCGAAGCGCAGCTGGCATGACGGCGGCGCTGAAACTCGCCATCTGGGATATTGACGGCACGCTGATCGATAGCCGGGTCGTGATCCAGCAGGCCATGGAGCGCGCCTTCAAGCGCGCCGGGCTGGGCGAGATCAGCTACGAACGCACCCGCACGATTGTCGGGCTGGAGCTGACCGAGGCGGTGTTGCGGCTGGCGCCGGTGGATTATCCGGCCGAGCGCGTGCCGGAGCTGGCGACATTCTACAAACAGGCCTTCACCGAGATGCGCCGCGAGCCGGGCTTTTCCGAACCGCTCTATGACGGCGCCCGCGAGATGCTGGAAAAGCTGAGCCAAGAGGGCTGGCTGCTCGGCGTCGCCACCGGCAAGCCGCGGCGCGGGCTTGATGCCGTGTTCGAGCATCACGGGCTGCACCGCTATTTCGACACTTTCCAGACCGTCGATCACGGTCCCGGCAAGCCGCATCCGCGCATGGTGCTGGACGCCATGAAGGAGACCGGCACCGAGGCGGCGCGGGCGGTGATGATCGGCGATACCGGTTTCGACATGGCGATGGGCCGCAATGCCGGTGTGCACACGCTCGGCGTCTCCTGGGGCTTTCACACCGCCGACGAGATCAACCAGGGCGGCGCTCATGAATTGCACCATGATTTCGAGACCCTGGGCCAGGCGCTCGACGCCTTTGCGGCCAGGGTCTGA
>JBNMNI010000162.1:0-4266 GCA_051275375.1 Maricaulis sp.
AGCGCCAGCTTGGTGCCGGAGCCGATCGAGAAATGCGCCGTATGGGCGGCGTCGCCAAGCAGGACGATATTGTCATGCACCCAGTTCTCGCACAGCACGCGCGGGAAATTGAGCCAGGCCGAACCGCGCAGATGGCGGGCATTGGACATCAGTGGATGATCATCGAGCCAGGGCGCGAAGATTTCCTCGCATTTATGGCTGCACTCTTCCTGGTCCATGGCGCCGAAGCCGAGGCCGTCCCAGGTTTCCGGTGCGCATTCAACGATGAAGGTCGAGGTTTCGTCATCGAAACGATAGGCATGGGCCCAGACCCAGCCATGCGCCGTCTCGACGAAAATGAAGGTGAAGGCGTCGAACACTTTATGCGTGCCCAGCCAGATGAATTTATTGCGGCGCAGCTCGATATCCGGCTTGAAACTGTCAGCAAAACGGGTGCGGATTTTCGAATTCAGCCCATCGGAGGCGACGATCATGTCGGCATCGGCGAAGGCGGAGAGATCATCGCCGATCTCGGTTTCGAAATGCAGGCCGACGCCGAGTTCCGCAGCGCGCTGCTGCAGCAGGTTCAACAATTTCTGACGGCCAATGCCGCAAAATCCGTGGCCGGTCGAGGTCTCGGTGACGCCCTTGATGATGACGTCGATATCATCCCAGCGGGCCAGGCTGGCACCGATGGCACGGGCGCTGACGGGGTCATTGCGGCCGAGATTTTCCATCGTCTGGTCGGAGAAGACGACGCCCCAGCCAAATGTGTCGCCGGCCTTGTTGCGTTCATAGACATCGACGACGCATTCGGGATCGCGCAATTTCATCGTGATCGCGAAATAGAGGCCGGCGGGGCCACCGCCAAGACAGGCAATTTTCATCGGTGGCAGTCCCCTTGAAACCGGTTCAGGTGACGGCGGAACGGGTTGCGAAACGATCCTCGCGCCATTCGGCCGTCTGCATGATCTCCGCCAGCGCCTCGATCGCCAGCCAGACATCCTCATAGCGGGTATACAGCGGTGTGAAGCCGAAGCGCAAAATATCCGGCGCCCGGAAATCACCGATCACGCCGCGCGCGATCAGCGCCTGCATGATGGCATAGCCATCCTTGTGGCGGATCGAGACCTGGCTGCCGCGCAGTGCGGCCTCGCGCGGACTGGCAATCTCGAACCCGGTCAGGCATTCCTCGCTCAGCGCGATGAAAAGATCGCCCAAAGCCTGGGATTTGGCGCGGATTGCGGCCATATCGGCCTCCAGCATCAGATCCAGCCCGCATTCCAGCGCCGCCATGCCGAGAATACCGGGCGTACCGCACTGGAAACGGTCAATCCCGGCGCCCGGCTCGTAAGTCTCGTTGAAAGCGAACGGGTCGGCATGGCCAAGCCAGCCGGACAGGGCCGGGAAGACCTCGCCATGATGGCGTTCGGCACAGAACAGGAAGGCCGGCGCGCCCGGTCCGCCATTGAGATATTTATAGCCGCAACCGACCGCGAAATCGGCCTCGCAGGCATTGAGATTGACGGGCAGGGCGCCGGCGCTGTGGCTGAGATCCCAGATCACCAGGGCGCCGGCGGCATGCGCCGCGCGCGTCAGGGCGGCCATGTCATGCAGACGGCCGGTCTTGTAATGGGTCTGGGTCAGCAACAGGACCGCGACCTGGTCGTCGAGGGCTGCGGGAATCCCGGCGGCGGGCAGGAGTTTCTGTTCGATCCGGCCACCGCTCAGCGCCGCCAGCCCCTGCATCATATAGGCGTCGGTCGGGAAATTCCCCGTCTCCGACAGGATGACCGGCCGGCCGGGCCGCAATTGAACTGCGGCGCTGAGCGCCTTGAAAACATTGATGGAGGTTGAATCCGCTGCGACGACTTCATGGGTTTTCGCACCGATCAGCCGGGCAATCTTGCCGCCGAGCCGGCGCGGCGCCTCGATCCAGTGATTCTTGTTCCAGGACCGGATCAGATCCTGCCCCCATTCGCGGGCCACCACATCGGCGATCCGTCCTGCGGTCGCCCTTGGCAGGGCGCCGAGCGAATTGCCATCGAGATAAACCACGCCCTCGGGCAGATCGAAGCGGTCGCGGAAAGCCCGCAGCGGATCGCTCAGATCCATATCGCGTATCGTTGCCAGATCCATCAGACCAGCTCCCGCAAGACCGCACGCACCGGCGCGGCATCAGCCGCGGCGATCTTCAGCGGCAAGGCTATCAATTCATAACGCCCATCGGGCACGCCATCGAAGACCAGGCCTTCGAGAATGCGCATATCATGGCGCTGCACCGCGTGATGCGCATCCATTGTCTTGGAGGTTTGCGGGTCGAGCGAGGCGGCATCGACGCCGATCAGTCGGCAGCCGGATCGGGCCAGGCGCTCGATCACATCGACATGCAGGGCGCGAAATGCGTCGTCCCAGGCCTCGTGCGGGAAGCTTTGATAGGTGCGGATCAGCACGCGTTTTTCCCCCTCGATCAGTGGCCAGTCGAGATCATCGATCATGACGTGCTCGCCGGTCCATCCGGCCGTGACCAGACGGCAGGGCCCCAGATAGGGCGCCAGATCAACGCTCGCCGCATCAATCCCGGCCGGATCGTAATGCGAGGGCGCATCGGCATGGGCGCCGCTATGGGTCGACAGGGTCAGGCGCGAGACCTTGACCGGACAGCCCGGCCCGATGGCCCAGGTTTCATCGATCGCAAACGCCGTATCGCCGGGCCAGACCGGCAGGCCGGGGCGAAGGGTTTGCGAGATGTCCCAGAGCTTTGCGATCATTTGCTTTGTCATGGCGGGTTAAAGCGAGGTCCTGACGGTCCAGATCTCCGGGAAAAACCGCAGATCCAGCGCCTTGACGAGATAGCCGACGCCGGCCGTGCCGCCGGTGCCGCGGCGATAGCCGATAATGCGTTCAACGGTCTTCATGTGATTGAAGCGCCATTGCTGGAATTTATGCTCGAGATCGACCAGTTTCTCGCCCAGCTCATAGGCCTCCCAATGGGTCTTGCTGTCGCGATAAATCTCGCGCCAGACATCCTCGACTTGCGAAGACGGCTCATAGGGCTGGGTCCAGTCGCGCTCGATCTTGTCGGCCGGTATGGCGTAGCCGCGCCGGGCCAGCAGCATCAGCGTCTCGTCCCAAAGGCTGGGTGCTTCCAGCGCGCCGGTCACCATCGCCCAGGCTTCGGGGTTGGATTTATGCACCCGCGCCAGTTCGGCATTCTTGTTGCCGAGACGGAATTCCATCGTGCGATACTGGAAGGACTGGAAGCCGGAACTCTGGCCGAGACTGTCGCGGAAGGCGAGATAATCGGCCGGTGTCATTGTCGCCAGCACATCCCAGGCCGCGATCAATTGCTCCTGGACGCGGGCCACGCGGGTAAACATTTTCAGCGCCGGACCGATCTCGTCCTTGCGCAGATGCGCCACCGCACCGGCGGTCTCGTGCAGGATCAGCTTCATCCATAATTCGCCGACCTGGTGGATCAGGATGAAGAGCATTTCGTCATGCTCGCCCGATCGCGGGTGTTGCGAGTCCAGCAGGGTGTCGAGGCCGAGATAACCGGCATAGGACATCTTGTCCTTCATATCCCAGTGGATGTCCTCGCCGGAGACATCGACGCGGTTGGAAAACTTGTCGCTCATGCTCGTCCCCTGGCCCCCGGCTCGCGAGGGTTGACTGGCGCGAGTCGCGCGCCGGTTTCTGACCACAGGTGTAGGGGAAAAGCCCGGCATCGGGCAACAGCGCGCGACCGGCGCCGCCGGCTTGCCAGCGCGTGCTGGCCTGCCTAGCGTCTGGCAGGGCAGGGAGATGGCCAGCGATGATGGATGCAATTGTCGAACAGACGGTCTGGGACGTGATCGGGCTTTATCTGCAGCTGGGCTATCAGCATATTTTGCCCAAAGGCCTCGATCATATCCTGTTTGTGCTGGCGCTGTTTTTCGCGTCCTCGCGGCTGAAACCACTGGTCTGGCAGATCTCCGCCTTCACCCTGGCACACACACTCACCCTGGGCCTGGCCGTGCTGGGCTTCATCACCCTGTCGCCCGGCATTGTCGAGCCGATGATTGCGCTCTCCATCGCCTTCGTCGCGATCGAGAATATCGTCTTCAAGGAGATGCAGCGCTGGCGGCCGCTGGTCGTATTCGGTTTCGGCCTGTTCCACGGTCTCGGCTTTGCCGGCGTGCTCGTCGAGCTCGGCATGCCGCATGATCAACTGCTGCCAAGCCTGCTCAGCTTCAATCTCGGCGTCGAGGCCGGCCAGCTGACGATCATACTGGCGATGTGGTTCGC
>JBNMNI010000163.1:0-4237 GCA_051275375.1 Maricaulis sp.
TGTGACATTCGTGACGTCCCACACGTGGAGATTTGGTCGGACGCCTTGCGGCCCCCGTCTCGAAATGATCAGGGATGCACGGTCGAGCCCTAATGCCGCTCTTCCCCGATCATGGCCTCACCGGAACCAAGGGCTGTCAAACCCTTCATGCGGATGAGCTCCACGCTCCCGATCGCCGCCAGTGACTGAGCTCACGCCTCCCGTGCGACCGGAACACTTGCAGCATATGCCGACTTTGGATGGGTGGGGATAAACGCCTCTATCAACCGTCATCCTGATGACGATCAGGACCCAGTTTCAAACTCGACGCGAAGTGAAATTTGCGCGACATTTTTAGCTGTTGCCGCTCGACGAACTGGGTCCTGATCGTCATCAGGATGACGGAGATTTTCCGGCGTCGATGCTGGATAAGTGGGCAGCGGGAGGGACAGGTACCTCTGGTACCTGTCCTGAGGAAAATGGGAGTCTTTCCCCGGGATGAGGTGGGATAATTGTGAGAAGTGCGGGATAAGCCGCCACGCAACCGGGACATGGTCCGGCGTCCAGCCGGTGCATGTCCCGACTTGCGGCGGTCCGGGTGCGACGCTTTCAGGTTTGACCCACGGGAGGGTGACAGGCGGTTGACGTGGCCCCAGGCTCACCCCCAGCCGCCCTGCGCGCATCGACAACCCCGCGCGAAGCGCCTAAAGCCACGCTCAACCATCCCCGCCCCCGGAGCCCAGCCATGTCCGAACTTCCCGCCTGCCCGAAATGCGCCTGTGCCTATACCTATGAGGACGGGGCGCTTTTGGTGTGTCCGGAGTGTGCGCATGAATGGTCTGCGGACGCCGCCGCCGAGGCCGGGCCGGTCTGGCATGATGCGCATGGCGCGGTGCTGGTCGATGGCGACAGCGTGACGGTGATCAAGGATCTCAAGGTCAAGGGCTCGTCCTTTGTCGTCAAGGTTGGTACCAAGGTGAAGAATATCCGGCTGGTCGAGGGCGATCACGATATTGATTGCCGCATCGAGGGCGTCGGGGCTATGCAGCTGAAGTCGGAATTCGTCAAAAAGGCCTGAGGAAAGATCACCATGCTGCGGCGCCATTTCATCCTTTCAACCCTGGCCCTTGGCCTGGCCCCGGCAGCGCTGGCGCAGGGTTTCGGCCGGTTGAGCCAGGACGAGGCCCGCTCGGGCATCCGCGCCGCGCTCGACACGGCCTCGCGACTGGCGACGGAAAGACTGGGCCGGCCGGACGGCTTCTTCGCCGATCCTGCCGTTCACATCCCGCTGCCCCAACAGATCGCCAGCCTGCAGACCCAGCTGCGCCGCGTCGGCATGTCGGGCCCGGTCGATGATCTCGAATTGCGCATCAATCGCGCCGCCGAGACGTCCATGCCCGAGGCCGGACGCATTTTCACCGATGCGGTGCGCTCGATCACCGTCGCCGACGCAGTCTCCATTGTGCGCGGCGGCGACATGGCGGCGACCGATTATCTGCGCGGCCGCAGCGAGACGCGCCTGACCGGCCTGCTGCGCCCCGCCATGCAGACGGCTTTGACAGGCTCCGGCGCCTATCGCGTCGCGGACAGTCTCGAGCCGCAAGTCGCGCGTGGCCAAAGCATGCTAGGCGGCCTGTTCGGCAATCGCAGCGCCACCGGCTCGCTGCGCGATGCGGTCACCGACCACGCCGTCGGTCGCGCCATTGACGGCGTTTTCCACTATATCGGCCTGGAAGAGCGCGCGATCCGCCAGGATCCGGTGCGCCGCGGCTCGGACCTGTTGCGGCGGGTGTTCGGCTAGTCGAGCCGGGCAGGCATTCTGGCCCTGTCTGTCGCAGGCGCCCGGAGACCGACGCCCGCAAGGCAGTTATACCTGCCCCGCTTTTTCAATAGCCGCATCGCCCATTGCCGCTTGCGCTCTGGCCGGCAGGCCTTCATGTCTCGGCCAGGCGCCGGTTCGCGCCAAGAGTGAAGCGCGATATGGCCAACCCCTCCCCCAGCCCGGAACCCGTCCTGCCAGTCGCCAGGACCGAACTGGTCGCCATGCTCGTCGCAATGACCGCCATCGTGGCTCTGTCGGTCGATCTGATGCTGCCGGCCCTGGGTGAGATCGCCAGCGATCTCGGTGCGGCGCAGGCCAATGACCGGCAATATATCGTCACCCTCTATCTGGCCGGTTTCGGCCTGTCACAGCTGGTTTATGGACCGCTCTCGGACCGTTTCGGACGCAAGATCGTGACCCTGTGGGCGCTGGGCTTTTTCGTCCTGTTCACGCTGGCCTGCGCCCTGACGCAGACTTTCTCGCTCTTCCTGGCGCTGCGCTTCGCCCAGGGCGCCGCAGCGGCGGCGAGCCGGGTGCTGGCGGTGGCGATCTTGCGCGATCTGATGGCCGGACGGCGCATGGCCGAGGTGATGTCGATCATCATGGCCGCCTTCATGGCGGTGCCGGTGATTGCGCCGGCGATCGGCCAGCTCATCCTGGGCTTTGCGCCCTGGCAGGTGCTGTTCCTGGTGCTGATGGCGGCCGGTCTCGGCCTGATGGCCTGGCTCTATCTTCGCCTGCCCGAAACCCTGCACCCGCAATACCGCATCCGCCTCAATCTGGCCGAAACCCTGCACGCCTTCGCCGATGTGCTGCAACACCGGGTGATGCTGGGCTATACCCTGGCCGGCGCGGCGTTTTTCAGCGGGCTGTACGGGTTTCTCGGCAGTTCGCAGCAAATCTTCGCCGGGCATTTCGCCCTTGGCCCGCAGCAATTGCCACTCGCTTTTGCGGCGGCGGCGACGGGAATGGGTCTGGCGAGTTATGCCAATTCGCGCATCGTGATGCGTCTGGGCCAGCGCCGGGTCTCGCACGGTGCGCTGATGGCCTTCGGTGCCGTCAGCCTGTTGCACCTGCTGGTCTTGCTGGCCGGTATCGACAATCTGATCGTCTTTCTGATCCTGCTGACGGCGGCCATGTCCTTCATCGGCCTGTTATTCGGCAATTTCAGTGCCCTGGCGATGGAACCGGTCGGGCATGTCGCCGGCACGGCCTCGACCGTGTATGGGTTTCTCACTGCCGTGATCGGATCGCTCGGCGGCATGCTGATCGGCCAGCTCTATGACGGCACCGCCCTGCCCCTGATCGCCGGTCAGACCTGCGTCGCGGTGATCGGTCTCGCCATCGTCTTCGTCACCGAGCGCGGACACATGTTCCAGGAAGGCGCCGATGACTGAAAACCACCCCCTCAATGCCGCGCTGATCTCCAGGCTGGTCGATGAGTTTTACGCCCATGTGCGTCTCGACCCGATGCTGGGGCCGGTCTTCGAGGCCGAAATCGGCGATGACTGGGATGCGCATCTGACGAAGCTGAAAAGCTTCTGGCGCTCGGTCATGCTGCAGGAGGGCAGTTATACCGGACGTCCAATGCCGGCGCATATGAAGCTCAAAGGCCTGACGCCGGAGCATTTCACGCGCTGGCTCGGCCTGTTCCGGCAGACCCTGGGCGAGATCGGTGCCAGCGATGCCGCCCGGCTGCAGCTGACCGACCGGGCGACACGGATTGCGCAGAGCTTCCAGCTCAATATTTTCTTCAATCCGCGCGAGGCTTGAGGCCGCAAGCCCGCTTTCCGCCTTGCATGCCCAGCCAGCCTTGTTAAGCCATGCCCAAGCGGCCTGCAGCCTTGTTTCCGGAGCCCCCATGTCAGCAAAGATCACGACCGCCGACGATGGCAGGGCCATGTCCCTGGGCGAATTGGTGGCGCTGCTGGTTGCGATGACGGCGGTTGTCGCCCTGGCCATCGACATGATGCTGCCGGCCCTGGATGATATTGCGGCCGATCTCGGCACCGCGCACGCCAATGACCGCCAATATGTCATCACGGCCTATCTGCTGGGCTTTGGCGTCGCGCAACTGATTTACGGGCCGCTATCGGATGCCTATGGCCGCAAACCCGTTATCCTGGTGGCGCTCAGTCTCTTTCTTGTCGCCACCCTGGCCTGCATGCTGGCCCCGAGTTTTGAATCCCTGCTGGTGGCGCGACTGCTGCAGGGCACGGCGGCGGCCGCCTGCCGGGTGATTGCCACGGCCATCGCGCGCGATCTGACCTCGGGCCGGCGGATGGCCGAAGTCATGTCGATGGTGATGACCGTCTTCATGGCCGTTCCGGTGCTGGCGCCCAGTCTCGGCCAGCTCATCCTCTTCTATCTGCCCTGGCGCGGCGTGTTCGGCTTCCTGTTCCTGTTCGCGCTTGCCCTGGTGTTGTGGCTTCATTT
>JBNMNI010000164.1:0-4202 GCA_051275375.1 Maricaulis sp.
CCGGCCTGGCGCAGCAGCGCGACGGGCGGTTTCTGGCGCTCGCCAATGCCGTAATAGGCACCGGGCAGCAAAACGCCCACCGTGCCGGCCTTGGCCATCGCCGCGATACCATCGGCATTGGTGTATTCGAGATGATCGGCGGAAAGCCCGTCGAACTCGGCTACCAGGCGGGCGCCGCCGGTATCGGAGAGCTGGTCGGCATGCAGCTTGACCGGCAGGCCGGCGGCCTTGGCGGCAATGAAGAGGCGTCTGATCTCTTCGGGCGAAAAGGCGATTGTTTCGCAATAGGCATCGACCGCATCGGCCAGGCCCTCCCGCGCCGCCTCGCGGATCAAAGGGATGCAGACCTCATCAATATAGGCGCCGGAGCGGCCTTCATATTCGGCCGGGATGGCGTGGGCGGCGAGCAGGGTCGTCGAGATGCGCAGCCCCGATACCAGGCCGAGCGAGCGCGCCGCCTTGAGCATGGACAGTTCGCTCTCGAGATTGAGCCCGTAGCCGGACTTGATCTCGATCGTGCCGACGCCCTCGGCCGAGAGCGCGTCGAGGCGAGACAGGGCACCGCCGGCCAGCTCCGCCGCACCGGCCTTGCGGGTCGCCGCAACGGTCTTGCGGATGCCGCCGCCGGATTTGGCGATATCGGCATAGCTCTCGCCGGCCAGGCGGCGTTCGAATTCATCGGAGCGATCGCCGGCAAACACCAGATGCGTATGGCAATCGACCAAGGCGGGCGTGACCCAGCGGCCTTCAAGGCTTTCGGTTTCGCGCGCCTCATGGGGAATATCCGCCATCGGCCCGATCCAGGCGATGCGGCCGTCGCGAATGCCGATCGCCGCATCGAGCAATGCGCCGTAGGGCACGCGGCCGGCCACCATGGTGGCAAGGCGTGCATGGGTCAGCAATCGGTCGAAACGCATTGAATGGCCCTTCAATCTCGCGTAATTGTCTATACAATTAAATCGCGTGCCTGAGTCTGTCCAGCCGGGAGGCCTGCCAATGTCCGAATTTCACTTTGCCGAAATTCTCCTGCCCGGTGGCTGGGCCCGCAATGTCGCGATCACGGTCGATGCCGAGGGCCGCATTGCCAGTATCAGCCCAGAGACGCCGCACGGGCCCAAGGCCACCTGCCTCGGCATTGCGGTGCCCGGCATGGCGAATGTCCACTCCCACGCCTTCCAGCGCGGCATGGCCGGCCTGTCGGAACGGCGCGGCCCGGGCGAGGACAGTTTCTGGTCCTGGCGCCAGATCATGTATGCCTTCAATGATAATCTCACGCCGGACCATGTCGAGGCGATGGCGGCGCTGGTCTATTGTGAAATGCTCGAGACCGGTTTCACCTCGGTTGGCGAATTCCACTATCTGCATCATGACGAAAACGGACAGGCCTATAATGATATCGGCGAAATGGCCGGGCGGATCTGCGCCGCCGCCGGGGCGACCGGGATCGCGCTCACCCTTCTGCCCGTGCTCTACCGCCATTCCAATTTCGACGAGCTGCCACCCAGCCCGGGACAGCGCCGCTTCATCAATACACTGGACCATTTTGCCGACATCCTCGCTTCGGCCAAACGCCATATGGCGACGATCGACCATGCCGTGCTCGGCATCGCACCGCATTCCCTGCGCGCCGTTTCGACCGCCGAGATCACGGCCATCCTGCCCTTGTGCGAGGGCGGCCCGGTGCATATCCACGCCGCCGAACAGCAAAAAGAGGTGGATGACTGCCTCGCCGCGACCGGGAAGCGGCCGGTGCAGTATCTGTTCGACACTCAGAACGTTGATGAGCGCTGGTGCCTGATCCATGCCACCCACATGACCGAGGCCGAGACCGCGATGCTGGCCGCCTCCGGCGCCGTGGCCGGGCTGTGCCCGCTGACCGAGGCCAATCTTGGCGACGGCTTCTTCAATGCCGCTCGCTATCTGGCCGATCATGGCCGGATCGGTATCGGCTCGGACAGCCATATCCGGATCGATCTGGCCGAGGATATCCGGCTATTGGAATACGGCCAGCGCCTGCAGGCCCAGCGGCGCAATGTACTCGCACCGCCCGGCGGCAGTACCGGACGCCGCCTGTTCGACGCCGCCCTGGCCGGCAGCAACCAGGCGCTGCAACAGCCATCGGGGCGGATCGAGGCCGGTCAGCGCGCCGATTTCGTCGTGCTCGATGAGCAGCACCCGACCCTGGTCGGCCGCACCGAGGATGCGCGTCTCGACAGCTGGCTGTTCTGCGGCGATAGCCGCCTGGTGCGCGAGGTCTGGGTCGGCGGTCAATGCGTCGTGCGCGACGGCCGCGCCCTCACCCGCGAGCGCATCGAGAACGCCTATCGCAGCGCCATGCTCGATATCCGTGCGGCCATCGATCGATGAGCGAATGGGCCGGCGATCTCAGCCTTGACGGCACCGGTCCGGTCTATGACCAGATCCGGCGCGCCATACTGGCCAATATCCGCTCCGGCATCTGGCCGCCACGCCACCGCATCCCCGCCGAGGCCGAGCTGGCCGCCCATTTCGGCACCGCCCGCATGACCGTCAACCGCGCGCTTCGCGAGCTGACCGAGGACGGACTGATCGTGCGCCGCCGCCGCGCCGGCAGTTTCGTCGCCCAGCCGCCCTCACCTGCGGCCATGCTGGAGATTGTCGACATGTCGGCGGCGATCCCGGCGCGCGGCCAGGTCTATGGCTATCAATGCCTGACCGACGAGACCGTCGCGGCCAGCCCTGAGCGCGCCGGCCAGTTGCGCGTCGCAACCGGCGCGCCGCTGCAGCATCTGGTGTGCCGCCATACCGCCGATGGCGATGTGGTTCAGCTGGAGGAGCGCTGGATCAATCTGGCCCTCCTGCCCGAAGCGGCGCGCCAGGATTTCAGCGCCACCGCGCCGGGGGCCTGGCTGCTGGCGGCGACGCCCTGGACGGCGGCGGAACACACGGTCTCGGCGATCAATGCCGATGCGCGCCTTGCCGCGCGGCTCGATATCGGGACTGGCGATGCCTGCCTGGTGCTGGAACGGCGCACTTTCCAGAATGAGGCGGTAGTCACCTATGCCCGCCTGACCCATCCCGGCGACCGCCATGTGATGACCGAACGCTTCGCGCCGGCAGGCTAGCCGGACGCAGTGCTGTCATTCTCGCTCTCGAAGCGCGCTATGCATTCAAGCACGATCGCCAGTGTGTCCTCCCATTGCGGCCGGCCGCCATGGCGCGCTTCGCCGAAATAGCCGCGCGGACCGTTATGGGTGACATCCTTGAGCGGGATCCGCCGCAGCCGGCCCGATTGCCTTGCCTGCGCCCATTCGGAACCGGCCGAAAGCGGCCAGCGTGCCGGAAAGGCCAGCGCGCCCGCGGCCTCGACGCGGTCGGCACTGCCGGCGAGATGGTCGATCCGCGCCAGACGGTTGAGGCCCGGCGTCGAGGCGATAACGCCGCCAATCGAGATCAGCTGGATCGGACCGTCAAAGATATCGGCCAGATCGCCCGCCGCGCCGGCCGCCATCTGGGCACCGCCGCTCAGACCGATCAGGGTCAGACGGGCGCCGCTGCGCGGCTGCCAGCCCGCCGCGCGCATGCGGTCCTCGATCAGGCTGGCAATCGCGAGGTTGAAGGCCGGCCCGTAGCGGCGGTCGGCCGAGACCAGGACCTGGAAGAAATTGCGTGCATTGACCAGATTGGCCAGCAAGGGCCGGCGCTGATCAGGTGGCGCGGCATCGAGCGCACGCCACAGCCAGCTGAAGACGCGCGGGCCATGCAGCAATGGGTTGCCCGAGGCGGCATAGGGAAAGACCGTATCGACCAGCACCGCGCCGGGCATACCTTCGCGCAAGCCGGTCAGAAAGCGTTGTTCGCGGCTGGAGATGGAATCGCCGCCAATCCGGTCGATGCCGCCAAGATAGACGATGACGTCGCCCGCGACCTGGGCCGCAGCCGGCACACCAGTCTTTGGAGTGGCTGGCGCTGTCCCCGCCTGACGTGAAGACCAGCGCAGCGTCTCCAGCGGCGCCAGCGTGCCGGCCAGGATGAAGGCGATAAATCCGGCCAGCAGCAGCCAGGCGAGCGCATCCTCAAGCATGACCGCCTCCCGGCGTCACCAGCCGCCAGCGCCGCAGCAAGGGCTCGGTCAGGCGGCCGCCATAATGGCGCACGGCGGCGCTGGCGAGCCAGCCGGCGCCGGCGCACAGCAAGACCAGGGCGAAGGGGCCGCCAATCAC